>JBKJON010000086.1:0-6390 GCA_046595715.1 Marmoricola sp. | reverse complement strand
CCGTGGTGGTCGACCTGTGCTGCGGCACGGGGGCCGTCGGGATCGCGGTCGCGTCGGTCGTCCCGGTCGACCTCTACGCCGCCGACCTCGACCCGGACGCCGTCGCCTGTGCCCGGGCCAACATGACGCCTGGCCGGGTCTTCGAGGGCGACCTCTTCGAGGCGCTGCCGCGGGAGCTGAGCGGCCGGGTCGACGTGCTCCTGGTCAACGCGCCCTACGTGCCGACCGACGACATCCGGCTGATGCCGCCCGAGTCCCGGCTCCACGAGCACCTCGTCGCGCTCGACGGGGGCTTCGACGGCCTGGTCCTGCACCGTCGCGTGGCCGGGACGGCCCCCTCCTGGCTCGCTCCGGGAGGGACCCTGCTGATCGAGACCAGCCGTCGCCAGGCGTCCGGGACGGCGGCCGCCTTCGAGCAGGCAGGGCTCGCGGTGGACGTGCTCGAGCACGACGAGTCAACCGTCGTCCGGGCGATTTCGGCCTAGCGGGCGATGTCTGGCACAATGACGGGCTGAGTCGTACGCCGACCGGGCCCTCTCACCCGGACTGCGCACGCCCACCGGACTCCACCGCACCTGGCCCCACCGGGTAGCGCGGGGACCCATCACTACACACTCTCAAGGAGACACCACAAACGTGGCCGTCAAGATTCGTCTGAAGCGCATGGGCAAGATCCGTCAGCCCTACTACCGTGTCGTCGTCGTCGACGCCCGCAAGAAGCGTGACGGCAGGGTCATCGAGGAGATCGGCAAGTACCACCCCAAGCAGGAGCCCTCGTTCATCGAGGTCACCTCCGACCGGGCGCAGTACTGGCTCGGCGTCGGCGCACAGCCCTCCGACGCCGTCGCTGCCCTCCTCAAGGTGACCGGCGACTGGCAGAAGTTCAAGGGCCTCCCCGGCACCGAGGGCACCCTGCGCACCAAGGAGCCCAAGCGCGACAAGCAGGAGCTCTTCAACGAGGCCCTCAAGGACGCCGCCAACGAGCCCAAGGGCGACGCGGTGACCAAGAAGAAGGCTTCCGCCAAGAAGATGACCGAGTCCACGACGGTCGACAAGACCGCCGAGGACAAGCCCGCGGACAAGCCTGCGGACAAGCCCGACGCACCTGCTGCCGAGGCCGCTCCCAAGGCACCTGCTCCCGAGACGCCCGCCGCCGAGGCTGCACCGGAGACCCCCGCCGAGGAGTCCCCGGTGACCACCGAGGCTGCTGCGGACGCCGACGTGGCCGACGCCGAGAAGGCCTGACCCGGATGCTCGCCGACGCCCTGGAGCACCTGGTCCGCGGGATCGTGGAGCACCCCGACGACGTCGTCGTCGAGGACAAGCAGCTGCGCCGTGGCTCGATCCTGGAGGTCCGCGTGCACCCCTCGGACCTGGGCAAGGTCATCGGACGTGGTGGCCGTACGGCGACCGCGTTCCGCACCGTGGTCAGCTCGCTGGCCGGCCGTGAGGGCGCCCGGATCGACTTCGTGGACGTCGACCGCAAGCGCTAGCCGCCTCGTCGAGGGGCCACGAAGCACTCAGTGCAGCGTGGACGTCGACCGAACGTTGGCCGCCTCGAGCAAGCACATCGTCAGGGGCACCTTCTCCCGCGTGGAGAATGGTGCCCCTGATGCCTCTCACGAAGGAGCAGCTGTGTCGGAGGACTACGTCGTGGTCGGACGGATCGGCCCGGCCCACGGACTCAAGGGCGAGGTCTTCGTCGAGCCTCGCACCGACGAGCCGGGACGTCGGTTCGCTGCAGGGCAGACCCTGCTCACCCCCACGGGGTCGCTGACCGTGGCGACCTCACGCACGCACTCCGGCAAGCTGGTGGTCCGCTTCGAGGAGGTCGACGGCCGCAACGCCGCTGAGGGTGTCCGCGGCACCGAGCTCACGTGTCGGATCGACCCCGACCAGATGCCCGAGGACCCGGAGGAGTTCTACGACCACCAGCTCATCGGCCTGCGGGTAGAGACCACGGACGGCGAGCACGTCGGTGAGCTCGAGCGCATCGAGCACGGCGCGGCCCAGGACCTCCTCGTCATCCGGGCCCCGGAGCGCGAGATCCTCTTCCCGTTCGTCTCGGCCTTCGTCCCCGAGGTGGACGTCCGTGGTGGCCGGATCGTCATCGACGACCGGCCCGGACTGCTGACGGCCGAGTACTGAGCGGTGCACGTCGACGTCGTCTCGATCTTCCCGGACTACCTGGCCCCGCTCGGCCTGTCGTTGCCGGGCAGGGCGCAGCAGACCGGTCTGCTCGAGGTCCACGTCCACGACCTGCGTGACTGGGCCCACGACCGGCACCGGACCGTCGACGACACCCCCTACGGCGGCGGTGCCGGCATGGTGATGAAGGCGGAGCCGTGGGGCGAGGCGCTGGACTCGGTGCTCGCCTCCGGTGGGGACGCCGTGCTCGTCGTGCCCACCCCGTCCGGCCGGCCCTTCACCCAGGCGGTCGCGGCCGAGCTGGCCGCACACGAGCGCCTGGTCTTCGCCTGCGGACGCTACGAGGGCATCGACCAGCGGGTCATCGACGACGCGGCCACGCGGATCGAGGTGCGCGAGATCTCCGTCGGGGACTACGTGCTCAACGGTGGTGAGGTCGCTGCCCTGGCCATCATCGAGGCCGTCGTGCGCCTGCTGCCGGGGTTCATGGGCAACGCCGAGTCCCTGGCCGAGGAGTCCCACGCGGACGGTCTGTTGGAGTACCCCGTCTTCACCAAGCCCGCCAGCTGGCGTGGGCAGGACGTCCCCGACGTGCTCCTCTCCGGCGACCACGCCCGGATCGCCTCGTGGCGCCACGCGGAGTCCGTACGACGGACCGCCGAACGCCGTCCCGACCTGGCCCATCCCTCGAGCGCGGTCGACCTCGACGGTCTGGCCGGCGAGGTCCGGCTGGCGGTCCCCTCCGACGCCGGCGAGCTGCTCACCCTCCAGCGGGCGTGCTGGGTCCAGGAGCAGCAGGCCAACCCCGACGTCTGGATCCCGCCGCTCCACGAAGGCCTCGCCGACGTGCAGGCCTGGATGCGGGAGTGGACGACGCTCGTGCTGCGGGTCGGCGGCCGTCTCGTCGGCGCCGCGCGTGGGCGTCGGGACGGCGGCACCTGGGACGTCGGGCGGGTGATGGCCGCCCCCGACCTGCAAGGTCGCGGGCTCGGCCGGTTCATGCTGGGCGCCATCGAGGAGGCGGCGCCCCCTGAGGTGACCGACTACCTGCTCTTCACGGGCGCGCGCAGCGAGCGCAACATCCGGCTGTACAAGAAGGCGGGCTACCGCCTGCGTGGCGAGGACCCCGAGGTTCCGGGCGCCGTCCGCCTCACCAAGCGCCGCCGGACCGGATAGTCCGAGACGAAACCGTCGTCATATGGCTCCCCGGACAACGGTTGCGTCTCGGACTATCCAGCCGGCGGGAAACTCACGCGTCCACGAAGCCCGTGAACTGCGGCCTGCGGAACCGCAGCACCTGCTCACGGGAGATGTCCGTGGGAGGGTGTCAGACAGCCCACGGTGACAGGTCGATTTCCCTGGGCGCCACTCGCTGTGGCAAAATCGCTCCTTGGCTCAGCGAGCCAGAACAGCCGTCCGACCTCGCGTCGGCCGGTGCTCACGGTCCACCTGCCACAGGGGGCGGCCCGTACGGCGTACCGCTGGTCCACCCCGAACGATCAACCACCATCCGTGGACGACCTGTGGCAGTCACGAGGAGCACATCATGTCGAACGTCATCGACGAGCTGAACGGCGCACTCAAGCGCGACGACGTCCCGCACTTCCGGGCCGGCGACACCATCAAGGTCCACGTCAAGGTCGTCGAGGGCAACCGCGCCCGGCTCCAGGTCTTCCAGGGCGTGGTGATCCGCGTGCAGGGTTCCGGCATCGGCCGCACCTTCACGGTCCGCAAGGTCTCCTTCGGCGTCGGCGTCGAGCGCACCTTCCCGCTGCACTCGCCGATCTTCGACTCGATCGAGATCGTCACCCGCGGTGACGTGCGTCGAGCGAAGCTCTACTACCTGCGCAACCTGCGCGGCAAGGCGGCCAAGATCAAGGAGCGCCGCGACTTCTGAGCCTCCGCGCCCTTAACGTGGCCTGAGGGTCTCGGTTGATAGCGCCGCCCGGGGGACCGGTGCCCGGTAGCACGGTTAGGCTCTGGGAGTGACGAACGTGGACGAGACCGTGGGCTCCGGTGATCGAACCGGCGACGAGTCGGCCGACAAGCCCACCAAGAAGCCGATGCCACTGTGGCAGGAGACGATCCTCCTGCTCGCGCTCGCGCTCGTCCTGGCGATCGTCATCAAGAGTCTTTTCGTCCAGGCCTTCTACATCCCCTCACCCTCGATGGAGCCGCAGTTCATCAAGGACGACCGGATCCTCGTGCAGAAGGTCTCCTACTGGGGTGGTGCCTCGCCCAGCCGGGGCGACATCGTGGTCTTCGAGGACCCGGGTGGCTGGCTCGACGCCGGCGACGCCAGCACTCCCCACTCACCGGTCACGAAGTTCATGGAGAGGATCGGGCTCTACCCGACCGGTGGCCACCTCGTGAAGCGTGTCATCGGGATCGGGGGCGACCGTGTCGTGTGCTGCGACAACCAGGGCCGCGTCACCGTCAACGGGGTCGCGCTCGACGAGACGTCCTACCTGCCCAAGGGCACTGCCCCGTCGCAGATCAAGTTCGACCGCACCGTGCCGAAGAACCACCTGTGGATGATGGGCGACAACCGCGGGTTCTCCTACGACTCCCGCGGCCACATGGGCGGTCCCGGGGGTGGCTACGTCGACCAGGACCTCGTGGTCGGCAAGGTGTTCTCGCTGATCTGGCCCTACAACCGCGCCGACATCATCACCCGTCCTTCGACGTTCGACGCCATCCCCGACGCCAAGTGAGCGGCCCGCGCGAGACCCGGCCACCGCGACCCGACCATGACGACCCGACCATGACGACCCTGCGATGACGACCCTGCCTCGTGGATCGACCGTACGCCGCGACGCCGGCCTCTACGGCTACGAACGGGCGCTGCGCCGGGCCGGACTGGCCCCCATCGCCGGCGTCGACGAGGCGGGCCGCGGTGCCTGCGCCGGGCCGCTGGTCGCGGCGGCGGCGATCCTGCCCGAGGGCAGGGCGGGCGTGGTCCCCGAGCTCAACGACTCCAAGCTCCTCACGGCGAAGGCGCGTGAGCGCTGCTACGAGCAGGTCCTCAAGCGCGCGCTGTCCTGGTCCGTGGTGATCATCGAGCCAGGGGAGTGTGACCGGCTCGGGATGCACGTCGCCAACGTCGAGGCGCTGCGCCGGTCTCTGGCCAGGCTCGATCACCGGCCGTCGTACGTCCTGACCGACGGGTTCCCCGTCGACGGTCTCGAGGTCCCTGGCCTGGCGATGTGGAAGGGCGACCGCGTCGCTGCCTGCATCTCGGCCGCCTCGGTGATCGCCAAGGTCACCCGCGACCGGATCATGTGCGAGCTGCACGAGGACTACCCGGCCTACGACTTCGCCACCCACAAGGGCTACATCACCGAGGAGCACTCAGCGGCGCTGACCGAGCACGGTCCCAGTCCCGTCCATCGGATGCGGTTCGTGAACGTCCGGCGTGCCGCTGGCATCATCGACGCCGAACCGATCAGTCTGGAGCCCCAGCTGGAGCTCTTCGACTCCGACGCATCCCCCCACGACCACCTGCAGGAGGTTTCCCGATGAGCACCGAGGATCTCGAGAAGTACGAGACCGAGATGGAGCTCAACCTCTACCGGGAGTATCGCGACGTCGTCGGCATCTTCAAGTACGTCGTCGAGACCGACCGGCGCTTCTACCTGTGCAACCAGGTCGACGTGAAGGCGCGCACCGAGGCCGGCGACGTGTTCTTCGAGGTGACGCTGACCGACGCGTGGGTGTGGGACATGTACCGCCCGGCCCGGCGGCTCGCCAAGAACGTCAAGGTGCTGACCTTCAAGGACGTCAACGTCGAGGAGCTCAGCCACAGCGAGATCGAGCCCCCGAAGGGCTGAGCGTCTCGGCCCTTTGACGTCCACAGGGCGTCTTGCGGGGGGCTCCGTCCACAGGGGCGGCATCCCGCCACCCGCGCTGTCCGTCTTCTCGGGTGTCGTGGGCCCATGAGCAGCGGTGCACACAACAGCAACCTCGGGGCCTACGGCGAACGGGTCGCCGCCCAGCGGCTGGTCGACCAGGGCATGGTGCTGGTCGACCGCAACTGGCGGTGTGAGCAGGGCGAGATCGACCTGGTGCTCCGCGACGGTGACGTCCTCGTGATCTGCGAGGTCAAGACACGGACCTCGTCGGCGTTCGGCCATCCCCTGGAGGCGGTGGGCCCGCAGAAGGCCGCCCGGCTGCGCCGGCTCGCCGCCCGGTGGCTCGAGGAGCACGACGTGCGTCCCGCGGGCGTCCGGGTCGACCTGGTCG
>JBKJON010000103.1:0-3522 GCA_046595715.1 Marmoricola sp. | reverse complement strand
CCAGGGGTACTGCCCCGCGAGAGGCGAGGCCTTCTCCCTGACGCGAGGAGGACGAGACGAAGGCACGACCGACGGCACCGTGAAGGTCGTCCTCAGGCCGGGGCAGGCCGCAGCCGCGTAGGCGTTGGCCACCAGCTGCTAGGGCGTCGGGGTGCCTGCGCTGACCCTGTCACCCCAGGCAGCCCGGGCGCCCGAGTCCCCGACCCGGTAGACCTGTACGCCGTTGGCCACGCCTGCGACGACCGCCAGGACCGCCACCACGGTGGTCAGTCCCTTGCGCGTTCCCATGCGGTCGAGGAGGACGAGTCCCAGCGCCAGCACCAGCATCGGGATCGCGAACCAGATCAGGGTGTCGCCCAGCGCCGCGTGCTCGCCAGGGTCGCCCACCCGCTTCTGGAGAGCCTCACCGCTCGACGTGGAGATCGGGATGAGCACCGTGGCAACGGCGGCGATGGCGACCACGACGAAGCCGAACTTCGCGCGCCAGGGCCGGCGTACGGCGATCGCGATCGTCCCGATGATCGCCAGCGGCAGGAGCACGACGACTCCGTGCACCACCAGCGGGTGGACGGGCAGGCCGTTGAAGAGGTCCAACATCAGGCGATTCCTCTGAGAGCTAGTTGTGTGCGGGGCATACCGCACCAGGGTGTCACGCCTGACCTGTTGGGAACCTGACCGCCGTGTTCTGGAACGCGCTCCGATCGGTTCGCACACCGGAGCCCTGTGTTGGCCCCGGAATTCAGGCCCCAGGTCGGGGACTCCGTGCTCAGCGGGTGTCCGGGTTGGCGCCGGGGAGACCGCGCCGTTCGATGACCTGCCCGGCCACGTCGTGCAGCTTGGTGTTCGTGTGGTTGGAGTAGCGCCGCAGGACCTGGAAGGCCTGGTCGGTGTCGATCGAGTAGTTCTGCATCAGGATGCCCTGCGCGATCCCGATGAGGTGGCGGCTCTGCACAGCCATCTGCAGGCCCTCGACCAGGAGGGCGGAGCTCATCGCGTTCGCAGCGTGCAGGGCGTAGATGACAGCCAGGTCCACGGCGTTCGAGTCGAAGGCGTGCGTCGACCCGGCGTACAGCGTCAGGGCACCGAGCGTCTCCGTGCTCGTGGCGAGCTGGACGCTCAGGACCGAACCGATGCCGCGCTCGGCGACGCGGGGCGTCCACCGGGGCCAGCGGGCCTCGGCGCTGGTGTCCTGGGTGAGCTGGGCGCCCGAGTCCCACACGGCTTCGAGGCAGGGGCCCTCCTCGAGCTCGTACTGCAGGGCGTCGCACTCCTGCGCCAGCGTCGAGGTGGCAGCGACCGACTGCACGTGGTGGCGTCTCCTGCGCAAAGAGATGGCGGAGTGATCGCCGCCGGGAAGGACCTGCACGGCGCGCTCGGCGATGCGATGCATGGTCGGGAGCTCGGCCTTCTCCTCCATCAGGTCGAGGCTGACCCGGGCGAAGAAGGTCGCCGTGGCCGTGGCGTCCGTGCTCGGTCGTCCGGCTCGGACCGTCTCTCGAGCCGCGACCTGCCCAGAGTCCGGATCGTTCTCCACCCTCGCAACCTACTCGCCGCGAGGAGGTGTCCGGCACACTGGCCCGCATGCCACTTGACCCAGAGCTCGCCGGACTCATCGCCCTCGTCGAAGCAGGACCTCCGATGTCGCAGCAGACCCCTGACGAGGCGCGTGCGGCCTTCCGGACCCTGGCGGTCGACCTTCGCAAGCCGGAGAACGTCGTACCGGTCGGATCCGTCGAGGACATCACCGTCCCCGGCGCGACGGGCGACCTCGCGGCGCGCGTCTACCGACCAACCGGGGACGGGCCCTCCCCGACGGTCGCGCTCTTCCACGGCGGTGGGTTCGTCATCGGTGACCTCGACACGCACGACAACATGGCCCGCGCGATCTGCCGCGAGGCGGGTGCGGTCGTGGTGTCGGTCGACTACCGGCTCGCGCCCGAGAACCCCTTCCCGGCTGGGCTGGAGGACTGCCTCGCCGTGACGCGCTTCCTGCAGGGCCGGCTGGACTCCCTCGGCGGCGACGGCCGGCTCGCGGTGGCCGGCGACAGTGCGGGCGGCAACCTCTCGGCCGTGGTGGCCCAGCAGGTGCCGGGCCTGGCCGCCCAGTTCCTGATCTACCCGACGACCGACGGTGCTGGCGACTACGCCTCCCGCGAGGAGAACGGCACCGGCTACTTCCTCGACCTCCCGACGATGGTGTGGTTCTCGGAGAACTACGCCCCGGGTGGCGACTACGCCGACCCGCGTCTCTCCCCCCTGCGCGGGGAACTCGCCGGCCTGCCCCCGGCGGTGGTCGTCACGGCCGAGTTCGACCCCCTCCGCGACGAGGGCGAGGCCTTCGCCGCCGCCCTGGCCTCCGCCGGCGTCACCGTCCTCTCGCGCCGCTACGACGGCATGATCCACGGCTTCATGGACATGGGCTCCTTCTCCGTGGCCGCCCAGGCGGCGGTGGACGACGCGGTGAGGCTGTTTGCGGGGCTGCTGGCGGAGTAGGGGGCTGCAGGTTTCCCCGGGTACCCACGAACCCATCCGGGATGTCGCTTCGCCCCCTTGTGAGGTTCCGCCGCCTGGGGGAGGTTGGGGGTCATGAGGTGCCAGTTCATCCCCAGCTACCTGCTCGACCGGTTGGTCGAGGCCGACGACGAGACGCTTGCCGGGTGCGCTCGGCGGACCACGGTGATCGACGAACGGATCAGGTCGCGGCGTACGGCGATCGCGCCGCAGGCGCCGGGGGAGACCGCTTGGCAGATCCATGACGCGCAGAACGGCACCGCCCTTCCGGGTCAGCTGGTCCGGTCGGCCGGGGAGCCCGAGGTCGAGGACGTCACGGTCAACGAGGCGGCGACCGGTCTCGCGGAGTCGCTGAACCTGTTCTCCGACCTTGGTCGCGCCTCCTACGACGACCGGGGTTCGGCGGTGGTGGCGAGCGTGCACTACGAGAGGGACTACGACAACGCCTTCTGGGACGGCACCCAGCTGGTCTTCGGAGACGGCGACGGCACCGTCTTCGACCGCTTCACCAAGCCCATCGACGTGCTCGGGCACGAGCTCTCCCACGCGGTCACCCAGTTCACTGCCGACCTGACCTACCAGGGCCAGTCCGGCGCGCTGAACGAGTCGATGTCCGACGTCTTCGGCGCCTGCATCAAGCAGCGTCACCTCGGCCAGGACGCCGCCTCCGCTGACTGGCTGGTCGGCGAAGGCATCTTCCTGCCCGGCGTCAACGGCCGCGCGTTGCGGTCGATGTCCCAGCCGGGCACGGCCTACGACGACCCGGCGATCGGCAAGGACCCGCAGGTCGGCTCGATGGCCGACTTCGTGGTGACCTCGGACGACAACGGCGGGGTGCACCTCAACAGCGGCATCCCCAACCGTGCCTTCGTGATCGCCGCCCGCGCCGTCGGCGGGCAGTCGTGGAGCGGCGCCGGCCGGATCTGGTACGCCGCCCTCACCTCGGGCCTCGACCATGACGCCGACTTCGCCACGTTCGCAGCGGCCACCGTCGAGGCGGCCGGCGAGCAC
>JBKJON010000064.1:0-15906 GCA_046595715.1 Marmoricola sp. | reverse complement strand
CGTTCCAGACGTGATCTGAGCGTCGAATCTCTGGCAGGATCGGGAATGCCGAATCTGGACGGACGGCTGTGGCGGACAACCAGGACCGGAGGTACCACCGATTTGATAGGGACTGCCCAGCACCAGCAGGCCGTACGGCGTCTTCAGGCGTCGTACGACGCGCTCGCGCCCGGATCGTCGGTCCGGCTCGCGAAGAAGACCTCGAACCTCTTCCGGCCGCGGGACGCGCCGGCCACGACCGGCCTCGACGTCTCCGGGCTCGGTGGCGTCATCAGCATCGACACACGTGCCCGCACCGCCGACGTGCAGGGCATGTGCACCTACGAGGACCTCGTCGACGCCACCCTGCCGTACGGCCTGATCCCGCTGGTGGTGCCGCAGCTGCGCACCATCACGCTCGGGGGGGCCGTGACGGGCCTCGGCATCGAGTCGACCTCCTTCCGCAGTGGACTGCCGCACGAGTCCGTCCTCGAGATGGACATCTTCACCGGAGCCGGTGAGGTCGTCACGGCGCGTCGTCCCACTCCCGGGGCCGACGACGAGCACGCCGACCTGTTCGCCACCTTCCCCAACTCCTACGGCTCGCTCGGCTACGCCACCCGGCTGCGCATCGAGCTCGAGCCGGTCAAGTCCCACGTCGCCCTGCGTCACGTGCGGTTCGGTGACGCTGCTGCGCTCCAGGACGCGATCGCCACGGTCACCGACACCTCCGAGTGGGACGGCGTCCACGTCGACGGCATGGACGGCACCGCCTTCGAGCCGGGGGAGTACGTCCTGACCCTGGCCCAGTGGACCGAGGCCCCGCAGGCCGCCGGCTCCGACTACGTCGGCCAGGAGATCTACTGGCGCTCGATCCAGGAGCGCGACACCGACCTGCTCACCACCCACGACTACCTGTGGCGGTGGGACACCGACTGGTTCTGGTGCTCGCAGGCCTTCGGCGCCCAGAACAAGTACCTGCGCCGGCTCTGGCCACGCCGGCTTCGTCGGTCCGACACCTACCACCGGCTGGTCGGCCTCGACCTCCGCTTCGGCATCGTCGACCGGCTCGACCGACGCGCGGGACGCCCCCAGCGCGAGCGCGTCATCCAGGACGTCGAGGTGCCGGTCGAGCGGCTCGGCGAGTTCCTCGACTGGTTCGACGAGGAGGTGGGGATGCGTCCGGTGTGGCTGTGCCCGCTCCGGCTCCGCGACGACACCGCATGGCCCTCCTACCCCCTGCGACCCGGCCGCACCTACGTCAACGTGGGCTTCTGGGGCGCGGTCCCTGTCGGTGACGACGCTCCGATGAGCCCTCTCAACCGTGCCATCGAGGACAAGGTGGCCGAACTCGAGGGCCACAAGTCCCTCTACTCGGAGTCGTTCTACGACCCCGAGACCTTCGACCGGCTCTACGACGGCGCCAACCTGGCCCTCGTCAAGAAGCGATATGACCCCGACGACAGGCTGACCAGCCTCTACGACAAGGCGGTGCGACAACGATGACCCAGATGAGAGACATCACCTCCACACTCTCCAGCACCCGGCTCACGCTGGCCGAAGTGTTCGAGACGCTGCTGGCCGGACCGGCCCCGATCCGGTTCACCGCCTACGACGGCAGCAGCTACGGTCCCGAGGACGCCTCCGTCGGGCTGAACCTCAAGAACGAGCGCGGGCTGGCCTACATGGTGACTGCTCCCGGTGACCTCGGCATGGCGCGGGCCTACGTCTCGGGCGACCTCGACGTCGTCGGAGTGCACCCCGGCGACCCCTACGAGGGCATGCTCATGCTGCTCCGTGCCATGCGCTTCCGGCGGCCGTCGCCCACCGAGGCGCTCAACCTGCTGCGCTCGGTCGGCCTGAGCCAGCTGCTCCCGCCGGCCCCGCCGCCGCAGGAGCACCTTCCGCGGTGGCGCCGCCTGGTCGAGGGCTTCCGGCACTCGCCCGGCCGCGACGGCAAGGTGATCCAGCACCACTACGACGTCTCCAACCGGTTCTACGAGCTGGTGCTCGGGCCGTCGATGACCTACACCTGCGCGCTCTACCCGACGGGTGAGGAGAGCCTCGAGGAGGCCCAGCACGCGAAGTACGACCTCGTCGCGCGCAAGCTCAACCTGCAGCAGGGTCAGCGCCTGCTCGACGTCGGCTGCGGCTGGGGCGGCATGGTCCGGCACGCGGCCAAGGAGTACGGCGTCCGCGTGCTCGGCGTGACGCTCTCCCGCGAGCAGGCCGAGTGGGCCACGCAGAAGAACAAGGAGGAGGGGCTCGACCACCTCGTGGAGGTGCGTCACCTCGACTACCGCGCCGTCCAGGAGACCGGGTTCGACGCTGTCAGCTCGATCGGGTTGACCGAGCACATCGGCATCGACCAGTACGCCGCCTACTTCGGGTTCCTGCGCGACAAGCTCCTCCCCGGCGGCCGCTTGCTCAACCACTCGATCACCCGGCCCGACAACAAGCCGACCCCGACGGGTGCCTTCATCGACCGCTACGTCTTCCCCGACGGTGAGCTCACCGGGTCCGGACGGGTCATCACGGAGATGCAGGACGCGGGGCTCGAGGTGCAGCACGAGGAGAACCTGCGCGTGCACTATGCCAAGACGCTCGGTGGCTGGGGTGCCAACCTCGAGGCCAACTGGGACGCCTGCGTCGCCGAGGTCGGCGAGGGGACCGCTCGGGTCTGGGGTCTCTACATGGCGGGCTCGCGGATGGGCTTCGAACGCAACGAGATCCAGCTCCACCAGGTGCTGGCCACCCGCACCGACACCGACGGCCAGAGCCACTTCCCACTGCGTCCTGACTGGGTCGCCTGACTGGGTCGCCTGATCGACGGCCCAGGACGTTTTGGCTGAACCGGGTGTGCTCGGAGGCGGCGCGGGAGATAGTTTCGCAACCCCTCCGAGCCTCCCGGGAGCCCAGCGATGTCCACCTCACGCACGCGCGCGCTGATCGGCGGTGTGCTCGGCACGTTGCTGCTCGTCCTGGCCTGGGGACCGGTCGACACCGCCTCCGCACGCGACGTCCAGGACAACCGGAGCGGCCGGGGGGCACCGGTCGGCAGCGACACGTTCTCCCGGGGCTTCTACCGCGGCGACTTCCCCGACCCGGCGGTGCTGAAGGTGGGGAACACCTACTACGCGTACTCGACCACGATCGCGTCGCTGAACCTGCCGGTCCTCGCCTCCACAGACCTGCAGCACTGGCGGGTGGTGGGCGAGGGGCTCCAGCGACCCGCCCCCTGGGCGTTGTGGAGACGCGGCGGCAAGCACCCGTTCGCCACGACGTGGGCGCCGACGGTCGCGCGGTTCGCGAAGCGCTACGTGCACGCCTACGCGACCCCTGCGAAGGGTGCCAGGGACCACCGGATGTGCATCTCGGTCTCGACGTCGCGCAAGCCGATGAAGGGGTTCGTGGACCGGACCCGTCGCCCCTTCATCTGCCCGTCCAACCGCGGAGCCATCGATCCGCAGTTCTTCACCGGCCCTGCCAACACGCGCTACCTGGTGTGGAAGAGCGAGCAGACCGCGACGTACCCCAGCCAGCTCTGGAGCCACCGCATCTCCGGAACCGGGACCCGGCTCTACTCCACGCACGGCCTGCTGCTGACCACGCAGGAGCCGTGGGAGGGGGCCCTGATCGAGAACCCCTCGATGATCGCCTACCAAGGTCGCTACTACCTGTTCTACTCGGGCGGCTCCTACGCGAACTCCTCCTACGCCACGGGATACGCCATCTGCCGGACTCCGTTGGGCCCGTGCGCCCGGAGATCGAGCACGCCACTGCTCGCCACGGGCGGTCGGGTGTCCGGCCCGGGCGGGGCGATGGCCTTCCTGGGTTCGTCCGGGCGGTTGCACCTGGCCTACGCGGCGTGGGACTACGGGCACACCGGTTACCCGAAGTCGACCGCGTGCCTGCGCACCGCCCAGGGATGTCCGCAGCGCAGGCTGCACGTGGCCACCCTGGCTCCGAGCCCCGCCGGCGACGGCGCCCTGATGGTGACCTCGCGTGGCTAGTGGTGGGCTCCCGCCAACGCTCGGCGCCCTGCCACCACCGTGGCGGGCCAGCCGACGGCCCGTGCGCGTCCCGATCGTCCCGCTCCCCGTGTGCTGCGCGAGGTGATCGGTGCCCGTGGGCACCGGACGCGGCTGCTGAAGACCGGTCGCTACCGGCTGGTCGGCAAACGACGCCAGGTCATCTGAGGGCCGTCAGCAGATCCGCTGGGAGGCCCGCACGTTCTGCGCGAACGTCGCCCGCTTGATGGTGGTGTTCAGGGGCCATGAACGTCCATGGTTCTCCAGCGTGGTGTCGAAGTACGACATCGCCACCCCGCCGTTGGCCACGATCTGCCGATAGAAGTTGGTGATCCAGCCGGGATAGCTCGCGGCGGCCTGGTCCGTGTAGGCGGTCTCCGCGACACCCCAACGGGCTCCGTGCGCCAGGGCGAAGCTGCTGAACGTCCGGACGTAGCTCGTCACGTCCGAGTGGTTCATCGCGGTCTTGCCGCTCTTGTTCACGCCGTAGACGTTGTAGGGGTCAAGGCCGATGACGTCGATCAGACCGTTGCCGGGCCAGATCCGGGGCAATGTCATCTCGGGCTTGCCACCGCCGATCTGCCACCACCCCATGACGATCATCGTCTTGGCGATGTTGTCGCTGTTCGCCTTCACCAGGCGCATGAGTCGAGTCTGCATCCGGGTCCACTCGGCGATGGGCTGGTTGTCGTTCTCGGGCTCGTGCCAGAAGGCGAGCCAGACGGGACCCGGGACAGCGTCGAGCTGCCTGATCAGGCCTACGGCCCATGCGTCGTACTTCCCGTCGGCCACCTGCTTCCAGGTGCCGGGCGTCTTGTAGGAGATCCAGGGCACCCGTTTGGCGGCGACATCGGCGCGCGCACTCTTCACGCCGCTGGCGACCTGCGAGGACGACCAGTAGGTGCGGTGGATGCCCATGGTGCGGCCGTAGAACTTCTCACGCGCACTCAGCGAGACGCCACCGCTGACGGCGGCGCCGGCGTAGGCCCCCGAGGTCGGGATGCCCTTGATGTTGCTCACGCAGCCCGACGAGCCGGCACCGACACCGCCGGCACCGACACCGACGGCACCGACACCCCCGGCGCCGATCTGGCTCACCCGGGCGACCAGGGCGCGTCGGGCGGACGACTTGACGCGCACCTGCACACGGCTGAGCCCACGCTTGGAGGTGAGACTGATGCGGAACGTGTGCCAGGCGCGGGTGTCGGCCACGACCCGGACCGTGCGCTGCACCAGGGTGCGGTGTCCCTTCACCTGTCGGATCTGCACGTTGGCCGCTGGGGTACCCCGCACTGCCTTCACCTGGACCGTGGCGATGTACGACGCGCGCTGTACCTTCCCGGCCTGCCCGCGGGCCTGGGTGACCCGCCACTTCCGGTTCTTCGGAGCCACGACCCTGGTGCGGGCCGGCGAGGCCGCCAGCGCGAGGTCGTCGCCTTCGGCTGGCGCGGCCCTTCTCGGTCGCTCGGCCTGGCTCGTCGTGGCGGTGAGGCAGGTCACCAACGCGAGGCCGATGACCGCCACCAGCCACGACCTACGCGGAATCATCCAAAAAAGGGGCAAAAGGCGACATTTGACCATGACGTAGTGAAGCACTTCGGCCACCGAATCGTTACCAAAACCCTATAACCCCCACGACATGTGGTCCGGGGCAGGAGCGGGACAGCCGCGGGAGATCGGGACCGCCCGGAGCGGATAACCTTCATCGGTGACCTCCCGAACCCCCTTCGACGCCGTGGTGCGCGAGCGCCTGGTGCTCGGCGAGCACCTGGTGCGCCTCGTGCTGGAGGCTCCCGAGGGGTTCGCCTCGACGCGGGTGCCCGACGAGTGGGTCGCGCTGACCGTCCCCGGGCAGTTCCAGAGCCGCTACTACACCGTGCGCTCCTCCACCGCCGGCCTGCTGACCCTCGACGTCGTCGTGCACGAGCAGGGCCTGGTCACCGAGTGGGCGCAGACCGACTGCGTGGACGACCGGGTCGGCCTGTCCGCACCGAAGGGCTCGTTCGAGCTCCCGGGCGACGCCGCCTGGGTGGTGCTGGCGGGAGACCTCACCGGGCTGCCGGCGATGGCGCGCATCGCCGAGACCCTGACCGCCGGCAGCCCCGACCAGATCCCGGTGCAGATCCATGCCGAGGTGCCAGACGGTGCGATGCCGGACTACGTGACCGCTCCCGTGGCCTGGCACGAGGCCCGCCCGGAGACGAGCAACCTCGCGGAGATCGTGCGCGACCTGGTCTGGCCCGAGGGTCCGGGCTACTTCTGGATGGCAGGGGAGTCCGCACAGATGCGCGACATCCGCCGTCACGTCCGCCACGACCTCGGCTGGGACACCCGGCACTACGACGTGATGGGCTACTGGAGCAGCAGCCGTGGCCGGCAGACCCGTCGGGTCGACCCTGGCCCCATCCATGCCCGGGGCAAGGCGCTGGGCCGGACGGACGCCCAGATCTGGGACGAGTACGACAATGCCCGGGAGCGCGCATGAACAACCCACTGGAGGACAGCACCTCCACGCCGCACCGATCCGGCTTCGTCTGCTTCGTGGGGCGGCCCAACGCCGGCAAGTCCACGCTGACCAACGCCATCGTCGGTACCAAGATCGCGATCACCTCCTCCAAGCCACAGACCACCCGGACCGTCGTACGCGGGATCGTGCACCGGCCGGAGGCGCAGCTGATCCTGGTCGACACCCCCGGCCTTCACCGACCGCGCACGCTGCTCGGCGAGCGGCTCAACGACCTCGTGCACGGCACCTGGTCGGAGGTCGACGTGGTGGCGGTGTGCTTCCCGGCCAACGAGAAGCCCGGCCCCGGTGACCGGTTCCTGGTCAACGAGCTCGCCAAGGTGAAGCGGCCGACGAAGATCGCCGTGGCGACCAAGACCGACCTCGTCAGCCCGCAGGAGCTCGGGGCGCACCTGCTCGCCATCGACGCCCTCGGGCGGGAGACCGGGACCGACTGGGCCGAGATCGTTCCGGTCTCGGCGAAGAACGGTGACCAGGTCGACCTGCTCACCGACGTGCTGATCGCCCGGATGCCCGAGGGGCCGCACCTCTACCCCGACGGTGAGCTGACCGATGCGCCGGAGGAGGTGCTGGTCGCCGAGCTGATCCGCGAGGCCGCGCTCGAAGGGGTGCACGACGAGCTGCCCCACTCCATCGCCGTCATCGTCGAGGAGATGGCCCTCAAGGAGGGACGTCCGGACGACAAGCCGCTGCTGATCATCCACGCCAACCTGTTCGTCGAGCGCGACTCCCAGAAGGGCATCGTGATCGGCCACAAGGGGACGCGCCTGCGCGAGGTCGGCACCGAGGCGCGGCAGCAGATCCAGAAGCTGCTCGGCACCCCGGTCTACCTCGACCTGCACGTGAAGATCGCCAAGGACTGGCAGCGTGACCCCAAGCAGCTGCGCCGTCTGGGCTTCTGACCCGCCCTGGCCATCCGCGACATCCCTGACAGATGTCACCCACGGGTCGTGACGCACCGTCTGAGTGCGCAGGACCGCCGGGTCGCAGGCTGGGCCCCAGGAACACAGACACCACACCAGCAGTGCAGTCGACCGGGGTGACCAAGCACTTCGGGATGGCGCCGCGCCAGGCCGCTGCCCACACGCTGTTCCTCCCGAGAGGACGGTGCGCAACCACCTCTCCGCCGCCATCGGCAAGACGGGTGCCGCCAACCTTGCCGGGGCAGTCACCCTCGTCGAGGGGAACGGCTGGCTCTGAGTCCGGGGCCGCGGGGCAGTAGCGTCGGGGGGTGACCTGGGACGAGCTCTACGACGACGCCTCGCGTGAGCGGTTCGTCGAAGAGCCGTCGAAGCGGGTGGACGCCCCGGAGCGCACGCCGTTCGAGCGCGACCGCGCCCGCGTCGTGCACTCCGCCTCGCTGCGACGCTTGGCCGCCAAGACCCAGGTGCTGGGCCCCCAGGCCGACGACTTCGTGCGCAACCGGCTGACCCACAGCCTCGAGGTCGCCCAGATCGCCCGCGATCTCGCCCACCCTCTCGGCTGTCACCCTGACCTCGCCGAGACCGCTGCGCTCGCCCACGACATGGGACACCCACCCTTCGGACACAACGGCGAGGTCGCCCTCGACGCGCTCGGTGCCGACTGCGGCGGGTTCGAGGGCAACGCCCAGACCCTGCGCATCCTCACCCGGCTCGAGGCGAAGTCCATGGACGCCGACGGACGGTCGGTGGGGCTGAACCTCACCCGGGCCACCCTCGACGCGTGCACGAAGTACCCCTGGACGCGGGGGGCACCCGACGCCGCCGGTGGGCAGTTCGGCGTCTACGAGCCCGACCTCCCTGTCTTCACCTGGCTCCGCAAGGATCTGGACGGACCGCCGCGGTGTGTGGAGGCGCAGGTGATGGACCTCGCCGACGACGTGGCCTACTCGGTGCACGACCTCGAGGACGGTGTCGTCGGCGGGCGGATCGACCTCGGCCTGCTCGACCACGCCGACGAGCGCGCGGCCACCTGGCAGACGGTGCGCGACTGGTACATCCCGGAGGCCTCGGACGACCTCCTCGACGAGGCGCTCGACCGGGTGCGGGCGGTGACCTCGTGGCCCGGTTCGTCCTACGACGGGAGCAGGCGGGGCCTGGCCGCCCTGAAGAACCTCACCAGCGACCTCATCGGGATCTTCTGCGGCAGCGTCCAGCGCGCCACCCAGGCGGAGTACGGCGAAGGCCCCTTGGTGCGCCACCGGGCGGACGTCGTCGTGCCCACCGGGACGGCGCAGGAGATCGCCGTGCTGAAGGGGATCGCGGCGCACTACGTCATGCGGGCCCAGGACCGCGTCGAGCTGATGGAGCGACAACGCACCCTGCTCGCCGAGCTGTTCGAGGCGATGTGGCACCGGGGGAGCGACGCTCTCGATCCTGCCTTGCGCCACGACTTCGCCGAGGCGGTCGACGACGCCGCGCGCAGACGCGTGGTCATCGACCAGATCGCCAGCCTCACCGACGCCTCGGCGCTGAGCCGACACGCCCACCTGGTACCGGGCCGCCCGGGCAGGCGCGAGAAACTGGCGCCATGACGACCTCTGACCCCCTGGTGTGGCTGCCCTTCGAGCCCGAGGTGCTGGGCGACCTTCCCGACTCGCTTCGGTACGAGCACGTGGATCCTGAGGCCCTGCCGTCCGGCGAGGACGTCGAGTTCTACGTCCTGCCCTACCGGTTCCGCGCCACCGATGGCGACGTGCTCGCGCACCTGCCGAAGCTCAAGGTGGTGCAGACGATGTCCGCCGGCGTGGAGCACATCCAGCGCTTCGTGCCCGAGGGTGTGCAGCTGTGCAACGGCCGAGGCATCCACGACACCTCCACCGCCGAGCTCACGCTCACCCTGATCCTGGCCAGCCTGCGGGGCGTCCCGGAGTTCGTCCGGGCCCAGGACCGAGGTCTGTGGCGACCGGAGCAGCGGGAGTCGCTGGCCGACAAGCAGGTGCTCATCGTCGGCTACGGGCAGATCGGCGAGGCGATCGAGGCGCGGCTGCTGACCTTCGAGGCCGAGGTCACGCGGGTGGCGCGCAGTGCCAGGGACGGCGTGCACGCCATCGGGGAGCTGCCTGACCTGCTGCCGCTGGCCGACGTCGTGGTGCTGATCGTGCCGGGCACCGAGGAGACCACGGGACTCTTCGACGCCGAGATGCTGGCTCACCTCAAGGACGGCGCGCTCCTGGTGAACATGGCACGCGGGCCGGTGGTCGACACGGACGCCCTGCTGGCCGAGCTGGAGCAGGGTCGCCTCCGCGCGGCGCTGGACGTCGTGGAGCCGGAGCCGCTCCCCGAGGACCACCCGCTGTGGCAGGCGCCCCACCTGCTCCTGGTGCCACACGTCGGCGGCAACAGCAGCGCGATGGAGCCGCGGGCACACCGGCTCGTCCGCGAGCAGCTCCACCGCTTCGCAGCGGGGGAGCCGCTCGTGAACGTCATGCACGGGAACTACTGAGGCCCTGGGACGTCATACGGCCTGGTCACCATGGCCACCGGCCGGTATGACCTCGCGAGAGATGTCATACAAAATGGCGGTCACGAGGACCCAGAGGTAGGACTTCCGGGGCCGTCAGAGCCTCAGGGCAGGTCGCCCTTGGGGCCGGGGTTGTCCTGGAAGATGGTGCTCTCCGGGTTGAGCTGGTCGACGGGGTCGCTCGAGGTCTTGGACTTCACCTTGGCGCTGGCGGTGCTGGCGGCGTCGGTGACCTTCTCCTTGACCACGGGAGCCTTCTCCTTGGCGAGGTCGGCCGCCTGGTGCGCCTTCTCCTGCACGCGGGGGTCGTCCTTGACCTTGTTGAACGTGCCCATGATCTGGTCGTAGCGCTCACGACCTGCCTTGGTGCCGAGCACGTAGCCGACGCCTCCTGCGATGAGTACCAACAGCTTCTTCATTTCTTCTCCTCCTGGGAGTCGTGCTCCCGGTTCGGTGCCCCGGACGCCTCCGCCTGGCGGCGGATCTTCCGTCCGAGGGCGACGTCCTTGTCCCGCTTCTTGCGAGCCTTCTTGATGTTGCGGGTGTCGCGAGCGGGGAGCTGGATCTCCTCCTCCGCGGCGATGCCCGCCTGCAGCTGCCGGCCGCGTTCGAGCTCGGCGTCGAGCTCGGCGCCGAAGAGCAGGGCCAGGTTGGTGATCCACAGGAACAGCAGCCCGACGACGACGCTCGCGATGGGGCCGTAGGTCTTGGCGTAGTTCGCGAAGGTGGCCAGATAGAGGCCGAAGGCGACCGACGCCAGGATCCAGATCCCGATCGCCACTGCGGCACCGACCGAGATCCAGCGGAACTTCGGCTGCTGCACGTTCGGCGTGACGTAGTAGAGGAGCCCGACGATCACGACCACGATCACCAGGAGCACGGGCCACTTGATGATCGAGAACGCGGTCACGGCCGTGTCTCCGATACCGACCGTGTCTCCGACGGACTGCAGGACGGGACCCGACAGGACGAGGAGCACCAGGGCCACGGCGACCATGACGACCGAGACCAGGGTCAGCAGCAGCATGATCGGGCGAAGCTTCCAGAATGGGCGCCCTTCCTCGATCTCGTAGATGCGGTTGGTCGCACGGCTGAATGCCCCGACGTACCCCGAGGCCGACCAGAGCGCGGCCAGGATGCCGATGACGAGCCCGACACTTGCGCCGCCCGACGTCGCGACGGAGTCGAGGAAGTCGTTCAGGGGCGTGAGGATCTGGGGGGACACCAGGGGCTTGAGGATGTCCTTGACCGTCCGGACCGACTGCGCCCCCTGCCCGAACACGCCCACGGTCGAGATCAGGGCGATGATCGCGGGGAACAGGGCCAGCACGGCGTAGTACGTCAGCGCCGCCGCGAGGTCGGTGCACTGGTCCTCGCCGAACTCGTGCATGGTCTTGCGCAGCACGTAGAACCACGACCGCTTGGTCAGGTCCGTGGGGTCGTCCGGCTTGCGTGCGTCGTCCGGGTCGGGAGTGTTCTCCTCGCTCCGGTCCTCGTCGGTCGCGGTCCCGGAGCTGCTGGCCTCCGCACGTGCGGCTCCCTCGGTGGGCTGCTCGCCCCGCGTGGGGGACGGTGACGAGGCAGCTGGCGAGGGAGTCATCGTCTGCGTCGCCACACGACGACGAGCACCACCCCCACGAGCACGGCGGCAGCGGCACCGAGCAGCTCGGGCCGGGGCTTGCCCTCGGCCGTCGTGCTGCGGTCCTTGACGTCGGCGATCTTGGCCTTGGTCTGGGCCTTCACGTCGAGCTTGTGGCCCAGCGCGTCGACAGTCTCGGCCAGCTTCGCACGCTGGCGCTCGATGTCGGCCTGGATCTCTTCTGGGGTGCTCATGAACGCTGTCCCTTCACGGTCGCGATGTCTTCCTGGACGCCGGCCACGGCCTTCTCGGGGGCCAGCGGTGTCGCCTGGTCCACCTTGCTCTTGCCCATGACCGCCAACAGTCCGGCGAGCGCGAACAGGACCAGGGTGACGATGAGGGCGGCGATCCAGGCGTCCACCACCAGCGCGAGCGCCAGGATGATGGTGGCCAGGAGCGCGCCGAACCCGAAGAAGGCCATCAATCCGGCGCCGCTGAACATGCCGATGCCCAGACCGACACGCTTTCCCTTCTCGGCCACTTCGGCCTGGGCGAGCCTGAGCTCGGAGCGGATCAGCTCGGGCACCTGCGTGGTCAGCTGGTTCACGAGGGCGCCGAGAGTCGGGTCGGCTCCCGGGGCGTGGTTCAGGGTTGGTTCGGTCATGGCCTCCACGTAGCCATTCTGGAACGATCTAAACCTGTTCCGGCCCCAAGACTTACGCGATAAGGCTGTAAGCGCGACAGCCACCGGGCGCAAGGACTATCAGTTCGCCCGCCGGGTCGACGCTCCAGGCGCGCCACCGGAAGACCGCCGACGAAACTGCTAGTCCTTCGGCCCACCGGCCTCCAGCACCAGACGAGCGCGGAGAGCACGGTGGGCGCGGCGGGCCCGCCCGACCCGGTCTGCCTCGTGGAGCCCTCTGGGCTGTCGGCGTACGCCCCGTAGACTCCCCAGCGTGGCGGGCAGGATCAGGGAAGAGGACATCGCGGAGGTCCGCGAGAAGACGAAGATCGACGACGTCGTCTCTTCCTACGTGACACTGCGCAACGCAGGTGGCGGCTCGATGAAGGGCTTGTGTCCCTTCCATGACGAGAAATCTGCTTCGTTCCATGTCACCCCCTCTCGAGGCTTCTATCACTGCTTCGGCTGTCAGGCCGGTGGTGACGTCATCAAGTTCGTGATGGAGATGGACGGGCTCGGGTTCACCGAGACCGTCGAGCGGCTGGCCGAGAAGGTCGGCGTCCAGCTGCGCTACGAGGAGGGCGGCGCCACCCGTCCACGCACCGGACCGCACCGTCCACGGCTCATCGAGGCGCACAAGGTGACCGGGGAGTGGTACGCCGAGCAGCTGGCCTCCCCGGAGGCGCTCCAGGCCCGCCAGTTCCTCGACTCGCGCGGCTTCGACGCCGAGGCCGCAGCGACCTTCGGGGTCGGTTTCTCCCCGCGCGGGGGAGAGGACCTGCTCAAGCACCTGCGGCAGAAGGGCTTCACGGACGAGGAGCTCGTCGCCAGCGGACTGATCGGGGAGGGACGCGGACTTTACGACCGGTTCCGGGGCCGGTTGATGTGGCCGATCCGCGACAGCAGCGGCGACACCATCGGCTTCGGAGCCCGGCGGATCTTCGAGGACGACCGCATAGAGGCGAAGTACCTCAACACCCCCGAGACGCCGATCTACCACAAGAGCCAGGTCCTTTACGGCATCGACCTGGCCCGCCGGGAGATCGCGCGCGCCAGCCAGGCCGTCATCGTCGAGGGCTACACCGATGTGATGGCCTGTCACCTGGCCGGCGTGAAGACGGCCGTGGCCACCTGCGGCACCGCCTTCGGCGATGACCACGCCCGGGTGATCCGTCGCCTGCTCCACGACCACGACGAGTTCCGAGGCGAGGTCATCTTCACCTTCGACGGGGACGAGGCCGGCCAGAAGGCCGCCCTGCGCGCCTTCGAGGGCGACCAGATCTTTGCGGGGCAGACCTACGTCGCCGTCGAGCCGACCGGCATGGATCCCTGCGACCTGCGGCTGAAGTCGGGTGACGCTGAGGTGCGTGAGCTCGTCGCTCGCCGGGTGCCGCTCTACCGGTTCGTGCTGGCCAACGTCGTCCAGCGCTATGACCTCGACCGGGCCGACGGGCGGGTCGACGCGATGCGCGAGGCCGCCAAGCTGGTGACGGCCATCCGCGACCGCTCCAAGGTCGACGCCTTCTCCCGTGAGCTCGCGGGCATGCTCGGCATCGAGCCGGCCGACGTCCAGCGCGAGGTCAAGCGTGCGGCGGCCCGCGGGACCGAGCAGGTCCGGGGCGCCCAGCAGACACGACCCGCCCAGCAGGCACGACCCTCCCAGACCCAGGAACCGGCCCGCCCGCTGGCCGAGCTGCCGGACCCGCGCGACCCCCGGCTGTTCCTCGAGCGAGAGACGCTGAAGATCGTCATCCAGCACCCCGAGGTGGTGGGTCGCAGCACCAAGGATGTCGACCCCTCGGACTTCACCCATGGTGCCTACCGGGCTCTCTGGACGGCCATCGAGGCCTCTGGCGGTCCCGCGGCCGCTGAGGCCCACTGGTCGGCCGCCCTGCGGGACGCCCAGACCGATCAACGACTGCAGTCACTGATCAGCGCGCTCACGGTCGAGCCCATCCGCCGCAAGCCCGACTCGGCCTACGTGCAGCTGCACGCCGACCGCCTGCGGGAGCTGACCGCCAAGCGCCGGATCGCCGACCTCAAGTCGCGGCTGCAGCGCACCAGCCCCGTCGAGCACGCGACGGAGTACAACCGGATGTTCGGCGAGCTCGTCGCGCTGGAGGCCCACGCCCGGGCATTGCGCGAGCGCACCCTGGAGAGCTCGTGAGGCTCTTCGCCCGAGGCGACGGGGCACCGGCGGACATCGTCGGGCGGGCCGGCCTTCCACGGGGCGAGAAGGTGCTGGCCGAGGCCCTCGCGCTCGACGGCACCTGGCTCCTCGGCACCCGGCGGCTCCTGGTCGTGGTCCCCGCCCACGACCCGGCCCGCCTCATCCCGTGGGAGCAGGTCGAGGACGCCGGCTGGAACCAGGAGTCCTCACTGCTCAAGGTCACCGAGATCGGGTCCTACGGCGAACCACGGCCGGCCCACGTCTTCGAGATGACCGACCCGGCCCTGCTGCTCCAGCTCGTGCGCGAGCGGGTGACCGCGAGCATCGTGCTGCAGCGCTGGGTGCCCGTGCGCGGCAAACAGGGCCTGACCGTGATCGGGCGTCGTAGCCCGGTCGGCGGTCCGGTGAGCTGGATGCACGCCTACGACGCCGGCCTCGACCCGGACGACGCAGAGGTCGCAGCGGCGGCCGAGCGGTCGCTCGTGGGTGCCCGGGCCGAGCTCGGTGACGCGTTCGACGCGCCGATTTAGCAACTCCCCCACGAGTTGCTACGCTTTGCCCGCGCGATCCCCTGTAGCTCAATTGGCAGAGCATTCGACTGTTAATCGGAGGGTTCCTGGTTCGAGTCCAGGCGGGGGAGCAGAAGCCCAGGACAGCGGGTCAAAGGGGGGTCAGCCACTAGGCTGCCCCCCCTTTGGGCTGTCTGGTCGGGTGAGCCCGGTCCGCGCGCCCCTCGCGACGCCCCACCCCTGGCGCAGGGCGCCGGAACAGCAGCAGTCAGCCCACGTCGAAGGCGTCGACGTCGAGGCTGCTGGAGGTCAGTCCGTGGGCGGTCCCGTCGAAGTACACCGACCAGGTGCCGGCGCTGAAGAGGACGACGTCCTCGTCCTGCACCATGCCGAGGCCGGGGACGGTCACGTCGGTCGAGAAGGACAGGTAGAAGTGGGTCGCGTCGACCCGGACGAACCCGTCCACGTTGGCCGATGAGGGCAACCCGGCGAGCGAGGCGTCCCAGACCCGGGCGAAGGCGGTCCCGTTCCAGGAGTAGATGTCGGCGTCGTCTGCCGTCCCGCTCACCCGTGGGGGGTTCACGGACCCGACGGTCGAGAAGTACAGCGTGCCGCCGTCGACCGAGATGGCGTCCAGGTCCTGGCTGCTGGAGGTCAGGCCACGGGCCGTGCCGTCGAAGTACACCGACCACGTGCCGGCGCTGAAGTAGACGACGTCCTCGTCCTGGACCTTGCCGAGGCCGGGGATCGTCACGTCGGTCGAGAAGGACAGGTAGAAGTGGGTCGCGTCCACCTGGTCGAACCCGTCCACGTTGGCCGAAGCGGGCAGCCCGGCGAGCGAGGCGTCGAAGGTGCGCGTGTACGACGACCCGTTCCAGGCGTAGAGGTCCGCGTCGTCGGCCGACCCCCCCGCTCCAGGCGGGTTGGCGTTGCCGTAGGTCGAGAACGTCAGCGCAGGCGGCGGGGGAGGCGGCGGTGGTGGCGGCGG
>JBKJON010000499.1:0-4242 GCA_046595715.1 Marmoricola sp. | reverse complement strand
CACCACGGGTACGAGCCGTTCGAGCAGACCGACCCGTTCCCGTGGTGCGCCGGGCAGGTCCCTGCGCTGGCTGCGGGAGTGGTGGTGCCGGCTCCGGTGGAGGACATCCGTGCTCCTTCTCGATACGTGTCGCCCGTCATCATCTGTGTGACTGGCGACACGTTCACTCTCCGCCTCAGCTCAGCCAGGGTCCAGCGGCGGATTCCATCAGACGGAAGTTACGGTCGAGGCCTGGATGGTGTCCGCGGCGCCAGGCGATGGAACGGACTCGCCTGGGGGCGGGCCATGGCCGATTCGATCCGGGCGGCAACGCCACGCAGGGTCGGCAGGTGCCGGGTCATCTGGGCGGCCTGGTTGGAGAGCATCACCAGCCCGAGCGCGGCACCCTCGACGCCCCCGTTGGCGCTGAGGGCGACCGGGACCGCGATCGAGCAGGACCCGGGCCTGACTTCCTCGGCCGTCGTGGCGTAGCCCTGCTCACGGACCTGGCTCAGCTCCTGCGCCAAGCGGCTGGGGTTCACATGCGTGTGCGCGGTGCTGGCCTCCAGGGACCGCAGCAGGTACGCCTCACGGACCCACTCCTCCTCGTAGGCCAGGAGGACCTTGCCCACGGCCGTGGCATGCAGCGGCAGCCGCCCGCCGACCCGCGAGGCACGTGGGACCCGCTTGGTGCTGTAGACCCGGTCGATGTACAGCGCCTCATGCCCCTCCCGGATGGCCAGGTGAGCGGTTTCCTGGGTCAGCGAGAAGAGGTCCTGCAGGTGAGGTCGGACGGTCTCGCGCAACTGCCGACCGGCGTTCTGAGCGACCTCCCAGAGGCGCATCCCGACCACGTACCGGCCCTGGGCGTCACGTTCCAGGGCTCCCCAGACGACCAGCTCGTTGGCGAGACGGTGCGCGGTGGGCATCGTGAGGTCGGCCTGGGCCGCGATCTCGCTGAGGGTCAGCGCCGCAGATCGCCCCTCGAAGGCCCCCACGATGGCCATCACCTTGGAGGTGACCGTACGACCGTCCCCACGCATTCCAGATCCCCTCAGCAGGAGCCTGCCGCCCTGAGCACTATCCGGTCGGCACGACTGCGAGGGTACGTCGAGGTCACCTCGGTGTCCGGGTACCGCGAGCCACTAGTCCAACGCAAGGCGCTCGCTCGAGGTGTCGATCGAGACGACGGCAGCCAGCATGCGCGCCATCGTGCGCGCAGCGTCGGTGAAGAGATACCCGTGCACTCTGCTGGCGATCAGCAGGTGCGCCTGGGCGCGACTCAGTCCGAACCAGTTCATCACCGTGTCCACGCCGTGGGGGGTCAATCGCCACAGCTTGTCCGCGTCCTTGACCAGGGAGTCGTTCAACGACAACGCAGTCCGACGCGAGTCGTGCCCGTCGATGATCTGCACGATCTCCTGGACCTTCGAGCGATCGTGCCCGAGGTCGCCCAGGATGTCGGCAGCGATCCGGGCTCCCTCCTTCTCGTGGCGGATGACGAGGTCGGGGCGGCTTCGACCGGGAGAGATGGCCTGCAGCACCTCGTCCTCGGGCACGCAGGACCAGCCGGTGTCGTGCAGGATGATGGCGGGCAGGACCACGTCGCGGTCAGCCTCCGGGTGGAGATCGCAGAGTGCGGAGGCGATCCCGTAGGAGTACGCGGTGTGCCCATCGTTGTCACGGACGTGCAGATGCTCGACTGCTCGCTCCCAGACTGCCCGGTCCACCGGCTCGAACCGCACCAGTCCTACGACGTCGGACGCGGTCGGCAGCTGTGCCGTGACGTCGCGCCCCAGGTCGTTGCGCGTGGCCTGGAGATTCATGATCGCTGCCTCAACCTCGGAGTCTGGTGTTCCTGTCCCTGCTCAGGATGCGCACGCTGCCAGGGCCTGTCACCTTGCGGTTCCGTTGGACGGAACCGTGCGCACCGGGTGGCCGGGCTAGCCAGACGTGGCCACGGCCCGGGTCGCGCCCCCGTTGACCCCCTCTCCCCCGCGGTCGATCATGACCTCACCAGAGCGTCCGGGGCCTGAGTTGTGAGGTCCGACGCCTCAGCGCAGTCAACGAGCGGAGTCGGTCTTGCTACGCACATTCACCAGGAACAACTGGGTGGCAGGGGTGGGCCAATCAGTGCAGCGAGGAGCTCAAGGCCCCGGGTCCACGGGTTTCATCCTGAGACCTACGAGCAGGCGGGGAGCCGGCGCTCGGGCGAGAAGTGGACCCACGATGGCAAGCACGAGGACGTAGGCGGTCACCAGGTCTCCGAGCGATTCGTGCTGGGTCCCGACCAGACCGATGATGACCAGGGAGAACTCGCCGCGGGCCGTCAGCGCGGTCCCGGCACGCCACCGCCCCGGGAGTCCAGCCCCTTCCCGGCCGGCTGCGTACCAGCCGGTGGCGATCTTGGTGAGAGCCGTCACGACCGCCAGCAGGATGGCCACAGGGAGGGCGGGCAGCAGGTCGGCGGGGTCGACGGAGAGACCGATGGCGAGGAAGAACACGGCTGCGAACAGGTCACGCAGGGGTGAGAGGACGGCTCGTGCCCTGACCGCGACGTCGCCGGTGAGGGTGAGGCCGACGAGGAAGGCTCCGACCGCGGCGGAGGCGTGGACGAACTCGGCGAAGGCGGCGACGACGAGCGTGAGGCCCAGGACCCGCAGGAGCAGCTGCTCGGCATCTGGGTGGGAGATCAGCTGTCCCACGCGGTGACCGTAGCGCTGAGATGCCACCAGGGCGCCGCTCAAGGCGCCCAGAGCGACCGCGACGCCGACGACCGCCTGCCACCAGGTGCCTCCCGAGGCGAGCACGGCCAGGACCGGGAGGTAGGCGGCCATGGCGAAGTCCTCGAGGACGAGGACCGAGAGAACAGCCGGCGTCTCCCGGTTGCCCAACCGCTGCAGGTCTCCGAGCACTCGCGCGATGATGCCCGAGGACGAGATGTACGTCGCGCCCGCGAGGGCCACGACCCCCACGGTGTCGAGACCTGTCAACCAACCGGCCAAGGCCCCGGGTGTCGCGTTGAGGACGAGGTCGACGACCGCTGAGCCGAGGTGACGACGCAGGCTGGCGGTGAACTCGTCGACGGTGAACTCGAGTCCCAGGACGAGCAGCAGCAGCACCAGACCGATCGAGGCTCCCGCCTCGACGAAGTCATGGGTGGCCGCCACGGGCGCGATCCCGCCCTGGCCGAGGAACAGCCCCGCCAGCAGGTAGAGCGGGATCGGTGACAAGCCCGCCTTGCGAGCACCGGAGCCGAGAACCGCCAGCACCAGCAGCAGCAGTCCGAGCTCGAGCAGCAACCCTGTCGAGACCGCCACGTCAGTCGGAGGCGATCAGGCTCACGACCCCCGACAGACCTTCACTGGTTCCGATGACCACGAGGACGTCACCCGCCCGCAGGATCTCAGCCGGCCCGGGTGAGGCGACCACGTGGTCGCCACGGACCAACGCCACGATCGACGCCCCGGTACGGGTGCGAGCTCTGGTCTCTCCCAGTGGACGGTCGGCGTAGGTTCCACCAGACTTGATCTCGACCTGTCCCGCGGACAGTCCGGGCACTTCTCGGGTGAGGTCGGCGAACCGCTCGGAGATCCGGGGTGCCCCCAGGATCTGGGCCAGCGCGTCAGCTTCTTGAGGATCGAGATGGAACGTCGACGTAGCAAGATCGGGATCGGTCCCCTCGTAGAGCGAAACCTCGAACCCCCCGCTGCGGAGAGCCACGACCCCGACCCGGGCACCACGGTGGTTGACGAACTCGTAGCGCAGTCCCACCCCGGGGAGAAGTAGTTCCTCGATGTCCATGCGCCCCAACCTAGGGCAGACCGCGACTCGAACCCCATGGGAAACGGCATGTGGAACGGTAGGAGACTTTCGACCCAGCCGCTAGGGCCCAGAGACCCTGCTGGGGACAGCTGGATGCCGTTGAACATGGGGTGATCGGGAGGGACCAACATGGCTAGCAACACAGCAGCACAGATCGTCGTCGGAATCGACGCCACCCTGGCAAGCAACAGCGGCGTGGAGTTCGCCGCGCTCGAGGCGCACCGGCTGGGCGCCGAGCTAGACATCGTCCATGCCACGCCTGGTCATGGCGATGATCATGGCGACATCCCGATGATCGACGACCAGACACTGGCCTCCTACGGGCAGACGCTGCTCAACGACGCCGAGGCCGTCGCCCGCTCGGTGAACCCGAGCGTGAAGGTGAGAACTCACCTTCTCTCCGGCAGCGCCGTACCCACACTGGTCTCCATGGCCGAG
>JBKJON010000246.1:0-14305 GCA_046595715.1 Marmoricola sp. | reverse complement strand
GACGAGCAGGTGGATCTTGGAGGGGAAGTAGCGGTACAGCGTGCCCAGGGCGACGTCGGCCAGCTCGGCCACGGCCCTCATCTGCACCGCGTCGAACCCGCCCCGGGAAGCGAGAGTGACAGTGGCGTCCAGGATGCGTCGACGACGCTCGCGCTGGGCCGCCGAACCGAGGTCGTCGTGGGCGAGGGAGCTGACGGTGGCCAAGATCTCAACCTCCCAGACGTGATTTCTGCGCCGCTGGCCCTGAGACTGGCCCTCAGACCTGCGGTCGGAGGATATCAGCGGGCTCGGGCATAATAGAAACACGTTCCAGTTCTGTGCCGGCGGTCACGCGCCGGAGGCCCCGCCCGGATCGAGCACCAGACCAACCCAGGAAGGCGCCTCTTGCGCATCGCACTCTTGTCCTACCGCAGCAAGCCACACTGTGGCGGTCAGGGCGTCTACGTCCGCCACCTCAGCCGCGAGCTGGTGGCACTGGGCCACTCGGTGGAGGTGTTCTCCGGCCAGCCCTACCCCGAGCTCGACGAGGGGGTGACCCTCACCAAGGTCCCCAGCCTCGACCTCTACCGCGAGCCGGACCCGTTCCGTACGCCGAGGCCCTCGGAGATCCGCGACCGCATCGACGTCGAGGAGGTCCTGACGATGTGGACCGCCGGCTTCCCAGAGCCGAAGACCTTCTCCAAGCGCGCCGCCCGCCTCCTCGGCGGTCGCCTCGACGACTTCGACATCGTCCACGACAACCAGGTGCTGGGCTACGGCATACTCGACATCGCCGAGATGGGCTTCCCCCTCATCACCAGCATCCACCACCCGATCACCTTCGACCGGCGCATCGACATCGAGGCCGCGACCACCCGGCGCAAGAAGCTCACGCTGCGCCGCTGGTACGGCTTCTTGAAGATGCAGGGCAAGGTCGCCCGCCGCGTCGGCAAGATCCTCACCGTCTCCGAGTCGAGCAGACGCGACATCATCACCGACTTCGGCGTCGACCCCGCGGAGCTGCAGGTCATCCCGCTCGGCGTCGACGAGGTGTTCCGCCCGCCGAGCAGGCCACGCGTTCCAGGCCGGATCGTCGCGATGGCCAGCGCGGATGCACCGATGAAGGGCATCGCCACGCTGCTCGAGGCGTTCGCCAAGCTGCTCACAGAGCGCGAGGTCGAGCTGCTGCTGGTGACCCGGCCGACCCCCGGAGGCCGTACCGAGAAGCTGATCGAGCGACTCGGCATCTCCGAGCACGTCACTTTCGTCAACGGCATCAGCGACACCGAGCTGGTCGAGGTCATGGGCTCGGCCGAGCTCGCGTGCGTGCCCTCGCTCTACGAGGGCTTCTCGCTTCCGACCGCCGAGCTGATGGCGTGCGAGACGCCCCTGGTCGTCAGTCGCGCCGGCGCCATCCCCGAGGTGGTCGGCCCTGACGGCGAGTGTGCCGACCTGGTCACGCCCGGCGACGTCGGCGAGCTGGAGGTGGCCATCGCCGCGATGCTCGACGACCCAGAGCGCCGCTCCCGCATGGGCCGGGCCGGCCGTCGCCGGGTCCTCGAGACGTTCAGCTGGCGCGCGGTCGCCGAGACGACCGCGGCGGCGTACGACCAAGTGATCGCCCGCTCGGCGACCAGGACCACCACCACCGCCAAGGAGACCGCACGTGCTCACCGTTGACTTCAACCGGCTCGGTCTGCAGCAGGGGGACCGCGTCATCGACATGGGGTGTGGCGCGGGTCGCCACGCCTTCGAGATGTACCGCCTCGGCGCCGACGTCATCGCCTTCGACCAGGACGCCGACGAGCTGGCCGGCGTGCTGGAGCTGTTCGGCGCCATGAAGGAGGCGGGGGAGGTGCCCGTCGGCGCCGAGGCCGACATCAAGGAGGGCGACGCGCTCGCTCTGCCCTTCGCCGACGATGAGTTCGACCGCGTGGTCGCCTCCGAGGTCCTCGAGCACATCCCGGCCGACATCGCGGCCATCGAGGAGCTTGTGCGCGTGCTGCGGCCGGGCGGCACGATGGCCGTCACCGTGCCCCGCTGGCTCCCGGAGATGGTGTGCTGGAAGCTCTCGGACGACTACCACAACGTCCCCGGCGGACACATCCGGATCTACTCCGACAAGGAGCTGATCGGCAAGCTGGTCAACGCCGGCATGGTGTTCGAGGGCAAGGACCACGCGCACGGCCTGCACTCGCCGTACTGGTGGATCAAGTGCGCGGTGGGCGTCAAGAACGACGACAACCCGCTGGTGAAGGCCTACCACCAGGTGCTGGTCTGGGACATCATGCGGACCCCGCGCTGGAGCACGCTGACCCGCGTGGTCGAGAGGGTCCTGAACCCGCTGATCGGCAAGAGCATGGTGCTCTACCTGCGCAAGCCGGCATGAGCCTGAGACCGAGGCGAGCCCCCGACGACATCCCCTGCGTCGAGGGGGTGCTGACCGCGGCGCAGGTCGCGGAGACCGCCGGCTCGATCGTCTCGATGCAGGAGGCCGACGGTGCCGTGCCGTGGACCGTCGGTGAGCACGTCGACGTCTGGAACCACGTCGAGGCCGCGATGGCGATGCTGGTCTGCGGTGAGGTCGAGGGGGCTGAGGCGGCGTACGCCTGGTGCCGCCGCCAGCAGCGCTACGACGGCACCTGGCCGATGAAGATGGTCGCCGGCGAGGTCGAGGATGCGAGCGCGGAGACGAACATGTGCGCCTACCTCGCGGTCGGGGTCTGGCACCACTGGATGCTGCGGCAGGACCGGGCGTTCGTGGAGCAGATGTGGCCCGTCGTACGCCGTGGGCTGGACTTCGTGGTCGGCATGCAGCTCCCGTTCGGTGGCATCGCCTGGTCCCGCGAGTGGGACGCGAACGGTCCGTCGCGCGTCAACGAGGAGGCCCTCCTCGCCGGGTCCTCGAGCATCTACCAGTCGTTGCGCGCGGGCGTAGCGCTGGCCGAGCTCGTGCACGAACCGCAACCCGAGTGGGAGCTCGTGGGGGGTCGGCTGGGCCACGCCCTGCGCGAGCACCGCGACCTGTTCCTCGACAAGTCGTCGTTCTCGATGGACTGGTACTACCCGGTCCTCGGCGGCGCGGTCCGCGGACAGGCCGGCCTCGACCTGATCGCCGAGAAGTGGGACGTCTTCGTGGAGCCGGGTCTGGGCATCCGCTGCGTGGCAGCCAATCCGTGGTTCACCGGAGCCGAGACCTGCGAGCTGGTGATGGCGCTGGACGCGCTCGACGACCACGCGCGAGCCCTCCAACTGTACGCCGACATGCAGCACCTGCGCCACGAGAACGGCAGCTACTGGACGGGCTACGTCTCGCCCGACGACGTCTTCTGGCCGGGGGAGCAGACGACCTACACCGCGGCGGCCGTGGTCCTGGCTGCCGACGAGCTCTCCCGCACGTCCGCGGCCTCGGGGATCATGCGCGGCGAGACGTTGGCCGCCGACTTCCGCGAGATCGGCCTGGAGTGCGGCTGTGCGGAGTCAGCCGACTCCCTCTCCCGCCGCTCCTGAGGCGCGGGTCAGCACGCGCATCGACCCGACCGTCCCGGCGGCCTCGAAGGCGCCGCCCGCGACGGCTCGCTGCCAGAGGTGGAACGGCGCCTGGCCACCGTCCTCCGGTCGTTCGAACACGTCGTGGATCACCAGCACCCCGCCGTTCACCACCCAGTGGGCGAAGCCGGTGTAGTCGTTCTGCGCGTGCTCCTCGGCGTGGCCCCCGTCGATGAACAGCAGCGCGAGCGGCGTACGCCAGTGGGCGGCGACGGTCGTGGACCGACCGACGACGGCCACCACCTCGTCCTCGAGCCCGGCCCGCGCGAGCGTACGACGGAACACCGGCAGCGTGTCCATCACGCCGAGCTCGGGGTCGACCAGGGTGGCGTCGTGGTGCTCCCACCCGGCCTGGTTCTCCTCCGACCCCCGGTGATGGTCGAGGGTGAAGATGACGCTGCCGCTGATCCGGGCGGCCGATCCCAGGTAGATCGCCGACTTGCCGCAGTAGGTGCCGACCTCGAGCCCGGGGCCGTCGCCGAGGTGGTGCAGAGCGGTGTCGAACAGGAAGGCACCCTCGTCGGTGGGCATGAACCCCTTGGCGTCCCGGGCGTGCACGAGGAGGTCGTCGGGCATCTGGGTCACGCCGGGCAGCCTAGTGGGGGTGCGTCCTCGCCTCACCGCGGAGCCACCGTGCCCGGTGGTGCAGCAGCCAACGCTCGACGGCCTGGATCGCGTAGTGGCTGCGGATCGAGCCGAACACCTCGAACGCGTGCTGGGCGCCGGGGAACTCCGCATAGGTCACGGTCGCCTTCGACTCCGCCTTCAGCTTGGCGACGAACGCCCGCGCCTGTCGTAGGTCCACCATCGAGTCGTTCGTCCCGTGGAGCACGAAGAAGTCCGGGGCGTCGGGGGAGACCTGCGCCAGTGGCGAGGCCTTGACGAAGGCCTCCCGGTCGGTCGCCGTGTCCTGCTTGAAGACGCGAGGCCCCAGGAAGCTGTCGCGCATGGCGATCGCGCTCTTGAGTCCGGTGAGGCCGGCCAGGTCGTAGACGCCGTAGAACGGCACGCACCCGGCGACACTGGTGTCGGCGTCCTCGAAGCCGGGCTGGTACTCGTCCTCGCCCGGGGTCAGGGCAGCGAGGGCGGCCAGGTGTCCACCGGCACTGCCTCCCGTGATCACGAGGTACGACGGGTCGCCGCCGTAGGACGCGATGTTCGCGCGGGTCCACGCGATGGCCTTCTTCACGTCGATGATCTGCGCCGGGAACGGGTGCTTGGGCGCGAGCCGGTAGTTCATGGCGACGCAGACCCAGCCGCGCTGCGCCATCCGGTTCATCAGCAGCAGACCCTGCCGCTCCTTGGTGCCCACCATCCACGCGCCGCCGTGCACCTGCACGAGCACCGGAGCGTTCTCGAGGTCGACGCCCCTGGGTCGGTAGATGTCCAGGCGCGCCCGCCTGCCGCCTTCGGTGTAGTTGATGTCGTGGATGACCTCGACGTCGGGCTGGGCCATGTGGAAGGGGCGCACGATCTCGCGCAGTCGCAGCCTGAGGCTCTCGACGGTGGGCGCGTCCTCGAGGTCGTCGAGGTAGTCATCGCCTAGGCCGTCGCGCAACGTGCTCTCTACGCGGGTGGCGGAGCGGGCCGAGTTGAGGATCAGGTAGCCCAGTCCGGCCCCCGCGACCGCCGCCGCGGCCAGTCCGGTGCGGCTCAGAGGGTGCGTCCGGCTGCGGCGTACGGTCAGCTCGGCCGCCGCGTCGAGGACGGTGGCCACGAGCAGCTGGGGCGCAAGCTCGCCGGCGAGCGCGCCTGCGAAGAACGTGGGGATGGCGGTGCGCCCCCCGCCCAGGGGGCGTACGGCGTTGGCGGTCAGGGCGGCGTTCACCAGCTGGCGGCGTCGGAAGGACATGGGGAGCAGGCTAGTGGTGTGGTGACCGGGCACTTTCGTCACGCTCGTGGGGCGCGACCGGGCAGTTCATGCACGAGCCCGTGGACGCAGAGTGCCCGCTCGACGTCGTACGACGTGACGAAAGTGCCCGCTCGACGTGGTACGACGTGACGAAAGTGCCCGGCCGGCGAACCACGACGTGACGAAAGTGCCCGGTCGGCGAACCGTTAGACTCGTGCGCTGTGCCCGGCCACCCCGCGGTCCGGCGCCCCGAAGGACCGCTCCACCGCTGCTCACCCGAGCCCCCGACACCCCGACACCCCGAAGGCGCGATTACCGCATGGCAACGACGAACGACCTGAAGAACGGCATGGTGCTCAACCTGGACGGCCAGCTGTGGCAGGTCATCTGGTTCCAGCACCACAAGCCCGGCAAGGGCGGCGCCGTCGTGCGCAGCAAGCTGCGGAGCATCAGCTCGGGCAAGACCGTCGACAAGACGTTCAACGCGGACGTGAAGGTCGAGATCGCCAACGTCGACAAGCGGACGATGCAGTACCTCTACAACGACGGCACCTCCTTCGTGTTCATGGACACCGGCACCTACGAGCAGCTCGAGGTCCCCCCGGAGGTCGTCGGCGAGGCCACCCACTTCCTGCTGGAGAACCAGGAGGCGATGGTCGCCACCAACGAGGGCACCGTGCTCTACATCGAGCTGCCGGCCTCGGTCGAGCTCGAGGTGCAGTACACCGAGCCCGGTCTCCAGGGCGATCGCTCCACCGGAGGCACCAAGCCGGCCACGCTGGAGACCGGTCATCAGATCGCCGTCCCCCTGTTCATCACCACGGGCGAGAAGATCAAGGTCGACACCCGGGACTCCTCCTACCTGGGTCGCGTCTCCTCGTGAGCGCAGCCGGATGAGTGCCCGCGGCAAGGCTCGCAAGCGGGCGCTCGACGTCCTGTTCGCCTCCGAGATGCGCAACCGCTCCACCGCCGAGGCCCTGGAGGACCAGGCCGAGGCCGGAGCCGTCAACGAGTACACCGTCACCCTCGTGCAGGGCGTGACGGAGCACCGCACCCACCTCGACGAGATCATCGCGACCTACGCCAAGGGCTGGACGCTCGACCGGATGCCGGCCGTGGACCGCAACGTCCTGCGGATGGCGACCTTCGAGGTGCTCTACGTCGAGGACGTCCCCCACGCGGTCGCAGTCTCCGAGGCGCTCATCCTGGTGCGTGACCTCTCCACCGACGAGTCGCCTGCTTTCGTCAACGGGGTGCTCGGGAACATCGTGCGCGACCGGGACACGTTGGTCGGATGACTCCGGACTTCCGGCAGGATGGACCAGTGACCTCCGACCACGTACAGCCTCCCGTCCCCACTCCGCCGGGCTTCCCAACCGGCTGGACGGCCCGGGTGCCCGAGCTCGCCGACCTGGACGTCCTGGTCAGGCTGCGGGGCGCCGACCGGCTGGACCACACCGGCTCGGCCTCGGTCGACCAGGTGGCCATCGGGTCCGAGGTCGCCGGTCCGGCGTCCTGGACCCGTCGTCAGCTGCTGGCGGTCGACCCCGACGGGGTGCCGCGCGCCTGGATCATCGTGCACGACCGGGCGGCGGGCCGCACGATGGTGATGGTCTACGTCGACCGGGCGCTCGACGCGGCGGCCGATGTTGCGGCCGCGCTGTATGCCTGGGGCGAGGAGCAAGCCCACGAGATCTGCAAGCTGCGCGAGGTCACCGAGACCAGGCTGGACGCCAGCCCGTTCGCCGAGGACTCCGTCCAGCAGGGGTGGCTGGCCGCTGCCGGCTACGACAAGCGGAGGACCTGGCCGCAGATGACTCGCCCGGTCACCGCCGAGGAGGCGACGTCGTTGCCTGGCCCGCGCGAGGGCGTGACCCTGCGCCGGGTCGCCAGCCACGACAACGGCCTGCCGGTCGCTGCCGACCTCCACCTCGTGCACGAGATGCTCGAGTCCTCCTTCGAGGACCACTTCAACTCCTACCGGGAGAGCTTTCCGGAGTTCGTGCAGCGCCTGCGTGAGGACCCAGGACACCGCTGGGACCACTGGTGGCTCGCGTTCGTCGAGGGCGACGACGGCCAGCCGATGGCGGCCGGCGCGCTGGTCGGCACGGTGCTGCGTGAGAACGCCGACGGCCACGAGGGCAGCTACGTCGAGTACATCGGCGTGCACCGGGACGCGCGTGGCCGCGGCGTGGCCAAGGCCCTGCTGCACGCCGTCATCGCCGACGCCGCCCAGCGGGGACGCGACCGCGTCGGGCTCGAGGTCGACGCCGACTCGCCTACCGGTGCCGACGGGCTCTACTACTCGATGGGATGGAAGACCGACTACGTCCTGGAGTCCTGGTTCAAGGACCTGGCCTTCTCGGACTGAACCTCTCCAGCTCGTCGTCGACGGGCTGCAGGACGTGAGGAAAGCCCGAGCATGTTCCGCGACGACCAGGCAGGTGGCAGAGTCACGCTGTGTGACCGAACCAGAGGTGAGGGGCCGTCAGGCCGAACAGAGTGACTGGCTCGACAGTGCCGTCCGGGCGGGCCTCGTCGCCTACGGCGTCGTGCACCTGCTCGTCGGATGGCTCGCCGTCCAGCTCGCGCTCGGCCACCACAGCGAGCAGGCCAGCGCCAATGGCGCCCTGCACGAGCTCGCGCAGCAGCCGTTGGGGCGGGCGATGGTCTGGGCCGTGGCTGTCGGGATGCTGCTGCTCGTCGTCTGGCGGGTGCTGGAGGCGGCCTTCGGGCACCGCGACAAGGAGGGCTCGGACCGGTTGCGCCAGCGCGTCGCCTCGGGTCTCAAGGTGGTGATCTACGCCACGCTCGGCGTGACCGCCGTCCGGGTGGCCACCGGGTCCGGCTCCTCCGGCGACGGCTCGAGAGGACCGACCGCCAGGCTGATGGACCTCCCCGGTGGCCAGTGGCTGGTGGTGGCCGTGGGCCTCGCGGTCATCGGGTACGCCGGGGCCATCGCCTGGCGCGGCTGGAAGGAGAAGTTCGCCGAGCACCTCGAGACCGAGGGAAAGCTGGGCTGGACCGGCGCGGCCTACCTCCTGGTCGGCAAGGTCGGCTACCTCGCCAAGGGCATCTCGCTCGCTCTGGTCGGCGCTCTCTTCGTCGGCGCCGGAGTCACCCACCAGGCCAAGAAGTCCGGGGGCCTCGACAAGGGTCTGTCGGCGCTCCTCCAGCAGCCCTTCGGGCCCTACCTGCTGATCGCGATCGGGGTGGGCATCGCCTGCTACGGGTTGTTCTGCTTCGCCCGGGCCCGGCACCTCGACCGATGAGCAGCCCACCGGCGGGGCGGCTCCGATGAGCCTGCCCCGAGGACGTCACCGTTTCGTCGGCCGCATCGCCGGAGTCGGCTCGAGCAGCGGCGTCCGCGTCGTGGTCGGTCGCTGGGACCGCTCCCCGCTCGGCACCTTCGCCGACGTCATGCTCGCCGAACCCGACGGCACCCGCGTCCTGCTCGCCCCGAGCGAGGACGTCGCGGACTTCGTCTCCACGACCTACCGGTTCGACCGGGTCGAGATCGGTCCGGTCAGCGCCCGGGTCGAGACCGGGGCGTGGCACGTGACGGCGCCAGGGCTCGACCTGCACTTCACGACCGGTTCCCGGCCGGTCCTGGGGTGGCTGCTCGCGCTGGTGCCGCGACGGCTCGCCACCGCCCCCGCCTGGGCGCGGCTCACCGACCCGGTGGCCCGGGTGGTGCTGCGCGGCGTACGCACCAGGGGGACGGCCGGGAACGACCGGCGGGAGTACTACGGCGCGACCGACCTGCACCGGATCACCGGAGCGGGAGGGACCTGGCGAGGGGTCGATCTCGGTGTCGTGTCGGCGGTGTCCCCGGAGCCTCGCTTCGGCTTCGGCTCCACACCCGAGCGGCCCTCGGTGACCGCGATCGTCACCACCATCGACATCGGCTGAGCGCCCCGCTCCCGCTCCCGGCGGAGGCCCGGGTGCAAGACTTCCGGCCATGGCGACGAACTCATGCGACGTGGTGGTGATCGGTCTCGGCCCCGGAGGCGAGGCGGTGGCGACGGAGCTGGCCAAGGCCGGCCTCGACGTGGTGGCGGTGGACGAGCGTCTCGTGGGGGGTGAGTGTCCCTACTACGGCTGCATCCCGAGCAAGATGATCATCCGTGCGAGCGACGTGCTCGCGGAGGGACGCCGGATCCCGCAGCTCGCGGGCGAGTCCGACGTACGCCCCGACTGGAGCGAGGTCGCCGACCGGATCCGTGACGAGGCCACCGACGACTGGAACGACCAGGTCGCCGTGGACCGCCTCGTCGACGCGGGCGCGACGTTCGTGCGTGGGCACGGCCGGCTCACCGGCCCCCGCGCCGTCCAGGTCGGCGATGAGGTCTACGAGGCCTCGAAGGGCGTCGTGCTCAACCCGGGCACCTCGCCCTCCGCGCCCCCGATCGACGGTCTCGCGGACACGCCCTACTGGACCAACCGGGAGATACTGCGGATCGAGTCGGTGCCCGGGTCCCTCGCGGTCATCGGCGGCGGCCCGATCGGCGCCGAGCTCGCCCAGGCCATGTCGCGTTTCGGCGTACGCGTGACCGTACTCGAGGTGGGGGAGCGGATCCTCGAGCCGGAGGAGCCCGAGTCGAGCAAGCTCCTCTCCGACGTGTTCGCCCACGAGGGCATCCAGGTGCTCAGTGGCGTCACGATCAGCTCCGTGTCCTACGACGACGGCCGCTTCAAGATCTCGCTCGAGGGCCAGGAGATCGACGCCGAGAAGCTGCTCGTGGCGACCGGACGACGGCCCAACCTCAGCGACCTCGGTCTCGACACCGTCGGACTCGACCCCTCGGCCGGTTCGATCGAGGTGGACGAGCGGATGCGGGCCGGGGATGGGCTGTGGGCGCTCGGCGACGTGGTCGGCCACGGGGCGTTCACGCACGTGTCGATGTACCAGTCCGCCATCCTGGTCCGCGACATCCTCGGTCAGGACGGGCCGACGGCCGACTACCGCGCCCTGCCCCACGTGACCTTCACCGATCCCGAGGTGGGGTCGGTGGGCATGACCGAGAAGCAGGCGCGTGAGGCCGGACTCAACGTCCGGGTCGGACTGACCGACCTGTCCTCCTCGGCCCGCGGCTGGATCGCCAAGGGGCAGGGGCTGATCAAGCTGGTCGAGGACGCCGACCGCGGAGTCCTCGTCGGCGCCACGGCGGCCGGCCCCAGCGGTGGCGAGATCCTCGGGATGCTCACGACGGCGGTGCACGCGGAGGTCCCCACCGAGACACTGAAGTCCATGATCTACGCCTACCCGACGTTCCACCGGGCGGTCGAGACTGCGCTCAAGGACCTGTCCTGAGCGCGCGCGCCAGTCGTCTGCCCGACGACCTGGTCGGCTACAGGCGGAGCCTCCGGGCGTGCAGCCCCTCGTAGGCCGGGCGACAGGCCTCGGCCACGGCAGCGTCATGAGGACTGAGGTCGACCGCGCGCGCTCGCCAGGGCTCGAACCCGGTGGAGCGCGCGACCGCGTCGTACCAGTACGGCGCCCAGACGCCGTCGGAGTCGCGCAGCCCGGCGGGCCAGCTCAGCATCTGCCCGGTGAACGGGATGCCCAGCCAGTCGCACAGCCAGCGGAGGTGTGCCTCGGGGTCACGCAGGAAGTCGCCGGCGTCGATGACAGGTGAGTCGTCGGGGAGAGCGGCCAGCAGCGGCACCTGCTGGAGCAGCCCGATGTCGTCGGGCTCACAGGCCTCCCGCGATCGGACGTAGGAGGCCACCACCTCGGCCGGGTCGCGGATCAGCAGCACGTTGCGGAAGTCGCCGACCCAGCTGAGGTCCATGCCTTCGACCAGGTGATGGGTCATGTGCTTGGTGTAGTGCACGGGTGCCGAGTCGTCGGTGCTCAGTCGGCGCACCACCTCGACGGCGTCGGTCGGCTGCGAGGCGATGACCTCGGCCCGTCCGGGGTGGTCGAGGCCGGTCCGGGTGAGGTACTCGGCGTAGAACGGCTCGTCCACCACCACGGTGTCGGGCCGGTTCTCCCAGGACCTCATCATCGCGGTGGAGAGGTTGCGCGGACCCGACCACATGGCCACCCGGACCACGGGCCCGACGCTCATCCGCGCGACCCGACGTCGGCGGCCACGTGCTGCTGGTAGAGCGACTGGAGCCGCTCCACGACGGGTCCTCGCCGGCCGGTGCCGATCGTCCGGCCGTCGACGGTGCGCACCGGGACGACGCCCGCGTAGGTGCCGGTCACGAACGCCTCGGCCGCGTTGTAGACGTCGGTGAGGCTGAACGTGGTCTCCCGGGCCGGGACGTCGTGGGACCGGCAGACCTCGAGCACGTTGGCCCGGGTGATGCCGGCCAGGCAGAACCGGCCATCCGAGGTCCACACCTCGCCACCCCGGGTCACGATGAAGAAGTGGGTGCTGTTGCAGGTGGCCACGAAGCCCTGCGGGTCCAGCATCAGGGCCTCGTCGGCGCCGGCCGTGTAGGCCTGGATGCACGCCTGGATGTCGTTGAGCTTGCTGTGGGCGTTGAGCTTCGGGTCGAGCGTGTCCGGGGTGGCGCGGCGGACGTGCGTCGTGAAGAGCGTGATGCCCTCAACGACCGTCGCGGGCGTCGGCTCCTTGTGCTCGGCGATGACGACGACGGTCGCCGTCCCGAGCGTCGCGCGCGGATCCTGGTAGGGCGTGGACTTCACGCCCCGGGTGACCATCAGCCGGACGTGCACGCCGTCGGTCATCTCGTTGACCCGCAACGTTGCGTAGATCGCGGCGGTGAGCTCCTCGCGGCTCATCCCGAGGTCCAGCATCAGCGCGCGTGCGCCCTCCTCGAGCCGGTCGAGGTGCTGCTCGAGGAACGCCGGGTGCCCGCCGGAGACGCGGAGGCCCTCCCACACCCCGTCCCCGAGCACGAAGCCCGAGTCGAAGACCGACACGACGGCGCGCTCGCGGGGGAGCAGCTCCCCGTTGACCCAGATGAGGATCTCGGCGTTGCGGGGGTCGTCGGTGCTGTGGTGGGTGCCGGTGGTGACTGCGGGGTCGGTGGTCATGGCGTCACCCTAGGAGACGGCCACCGCGACCTCAGGCCAGCAGGGTCCGGGTCCACACGTCGGTGACGGTGGCGACATAGTGAGCGGGAGTGCGCCCTCCCGAGGTCGTCAGCAGGTAGAACTCCGGGCTGTTCGTCGTCCACACCAGGTGGGCGACGTCCTCGTCGGTGAGGTCCTCGCGCACCTCACCGGTGGCGCGGAGGTCGCGGGCGAGCAGCAGCATGTTCGCCGCCCGGCGCTCGTTGAGTCCCACCCAGACCCGGCGACACTCGCTGTCGGCCTGGGCGGCGACACGCAGGGACTCGGCCAGGGGGACGGCCGTGGGGAAGAGCCGGCCGAGCGCCTCGGCGTACGTCGCCAGCTCGGCCCGCGCCCCGGCCGCGGCATGCACGTCCCCCGGGAGGGCGAGGGGCTCTCGATGGAGGAGGAGATCGGCCGTTGGAACGAGGTGGGACCGCGCTACGGCCTCGAGGTGGTCGGTCCGCCCATCCCGGCCTAGTGGGTTGCCGGAACAGTGGGATCGACTGCTACTGTCGGCCCCGATCGACATCCTTTAACGAGCCGTCCTGTGAGGCGGAGAAGGAGGTCCGGTGCCGGTGCTTCCTGCCCAATCCGCATCTGTTCCCACCGCCCCTGAGGACTCCGAGGGGGTGACCCCCGACGGACGACTCGTCCTCGACGCCCGTGACATCTCCCGGGCCCTGACTCGGATCTCCCACGAGATCCTCGAGCGCAACAAGGGCCTCGACGACCTCGTGCTCCTCGGGATCCCCACGCGCGGGGTGCACCTCGCCGGGCGGATCGCCGAGCGCATCGCGAAGGTGGAGGGCGCGCAGGTGCCGCTCGGCACCCTGGACATCACGATGTACCGCGACGACCTGCGTCGACAACCCGCCCGGGGTCCCCACCACACGGTGATGCCCCCCGGCGGGGTCGACGGCAAGGTCGTCGTGCTGGTCGACGACGTGCTCTTCTCCGGCCGCACGGTCCGGGCCGCGCTCGACGCGATGAACGACCTCGGTCGGCCGGGGACCGTGCGGCTCGCGGTGCTCGTCGACCGCGGGCACCGCGAGCTCCCGATCCGCGCCGACCACGTGGGCAAGAATCTCCCGAGCGCGCGCACCGAGCGGGTGATGGTGCGGCTCGAGGAGTCCGACGGCTTCGACTCCGTCCGGATCGCGCCGAACGCGGAGGTGCCGGCATGAACAAGCACCTGCTCTCCATCGACAACCTCTCGGTGGCTGACGTCGCGACGCTGTTCGACACGGCCGCCGAGATGCACGACGTCCAGAGGCGCTCGGTCAAGAAGCTCCCGGCCCTGCGGGGTCGCACCGTGGTCAACCTGTTCTTCGAGGACTCCACCCGCACCCGGTCGTCCTTCGAGATCGCCGGCAAGTGGCTCTCGGCGGACGTCATCAACGTCTCGGCCAAGGGGTCGAGCGTCAGCAAGGGGGAGAGCCTGCGCGACACCGTGCTGACCGTGGCCGCCATGGGGGTCGACGGGCTCGTGATCCGGCACCCGGCGAGCGGCGCCGCGCAGCAGGTCAGCCAGTGGACCGACGCCGTGGTCATCAACGCCGGCGACGGCACGCACGAGCACCCGACCCAGGCCCTGCTCGACGCCTACACGCTCCAGCGCCGGATGGGCTCGCTGGAGGACAAGCACGTCGCGATCGTCGGCGACGTCACCCACAGCCGGGTCTTCCGCAGCAACGTGCTGCTGCTCACCAAGCTCGGCGCCCATGTCACCGTGGTGGCCCCGCCGACCCTGATGCCGGCCGGGGTGACCGCCTGGTCGAAGGACGCCGGCTTCGAGACCTCCTACGACCTCGACGAGGTGCTGCCCACCGCGGACGCCGTGATGATGTTGCGGGTGCAGCGCGAGCGGATGAGCGGCGGCTACTTCCCGAGCG
>JBKJON010000209.1:0-13895 GCA_046595715.1 Marmoricola sp. | reverse complement strand
CCTGCACCTGGCCCGGGTGGAGAACACCCGCACCGGCGTCACCGCCGACCAGATCCGCACCTGGTGCGCCAACACCGACACCCAGATCACCGTGAAGCCGGTGATCGACCTGAACGACCACATCGCCACCAACGCCTACGAGGTCCCGGACCGGCTCGAGGAACAGACCAGGCTGATCAACCACACCTGCGTGTTCCCTTGGTGCACCCGGCTCGCCCGGACCTGCGACAACGAGCACTGCGTCCCCTACGACCAGGGCGGCACCACCTGCTCCTGCAACATCACCCCGCTCTGCCGACAGCATCACCGGCTGAAGACCCACACCACCTGGATCTACACCGTCCTGGAACCCGGCACGTTCCTGTGGACCAGCCCCCACGGCTACCAGTTCCTCCGCGACCACACCGGCACCCTCGACGTCTCCGCAGACCGACGCCGCAACCACCACCCACCCGAGCAATAGCCACCCCGCCCCACACCCCGCCGCAGCACCACCCGGCGGGGAGACCGGCATGTCCGGAGGTTCTCCACCGCGCAGTCGGGTCCCACCGTCAGCGGGAGGTGCAGCGCGGTGTCGAGGGCGGCCAGCACGCCTTTTCGCTCTGACCCCCGACCTACGAGGGTCGGAGGTAGCGACCTCGCCGGTGCTCCAACGGCTGGTCGTCCGGGCCGACCACGACCTGGGCGATGCGGGCGACGACGAGGTCGGACCAGCCGACCGTCTCGATCGACTCGACCTCGACGTCGGCCCAGGTCAGGGCCGAGAGCAGCCGTGGACCGGACGTCGTCTGCTCCCACGCTTCTCTCGTGAACTGGCCACCGGGTGCGGGCATCTGGCCGGCGAACACCTCGGCGAGGTCGAGGTCCGCCCACCGCAGCAGGTGTACGACGCCGCGCCCGGTCTCCTCGAGCACGTCACGCAGCGAGGAGTCCGGGTCGACCAGGGCGAGCAGGCGGCCCGGCTCGCCGCCGGCGACCATCACCGACGACACGGTCAGCCCGGCGCGCGCCGTCCCGCCAGGTGCCCCACCGCTGGTCCAGATCGTCACCGCTCCCCCGAGACGGCCACGCAGGCGGCGTACCGGATCGGCGTCCGGGTCCAGGAAGGGGTGCTCGGTGTGGATGGTCACCGGCTCACCAGCGGCCGGTCGGGGTGCCGCGGGACCTCGAGCTCCCACTCGGTGCCCTGGCCGGGTGTCGAGTGCACCGTCGCCAGGCCGCCCAGGTCGCGGATGCGGCCGACGATCGACTGCTGGACCCCGAGCCGCCCCTCGGCGGCCGAGACCTCCAACCGCCCCGACGGGATCCCGGGACCGTCGTCCCGCACGGAGACCACCCACCGGTCCCCGAGCTCCTCGAGCAACACCCACGCCTCGGCCTCGCGTCCGACGTGGTGCCGCACGTTGCTCAGGCACGACTCGACCGCAGAGATGACCTCGCTGGCCGTCTCGGCGGGCATCGTGGCCGGAGTCCCGGGCACCGCGACGTGCACCTGGGCGGTCTGGAGGGCCGCCAAGAGCTGCACGAGGTCGAGGTTGCCGAGCGGCGCCAGCAGCTCGCGAGAGTCCTGCTGCACCAGAGCCCGCAGCCGGACCTCCTGCTCCCCCGCCAGCTGGCCCAGCTCGGCTCCTTCGGGGCCGAGCTCGGGCGCGCGGCGCTGCACCAGTGCCAGCGCCTGCAGCACCCCGTCGTGCACGACACGCGCCAGCCGCTGCCGCTCCTCCGCAGCGGCAGCCGCACGCTCGGCCCGGTCACGCTGGGCCGCCATCTGCTGCAGCAGCCCCGACAGGAACCCCACGATCGCGCCGCCCAGGATCAGCAGGAAGACGTTGCCGTAGGCCTTCTGGGTGAAGCTGTCACGGATGCTGATGTCGGCCACCGACATCACGATGCCCGCGGTCAGGCCACCGGCCCAGCGCCACAGGATCGCCCACCCGAGGACGACGCCCATCACCCAGAACCCGGGGAGCGTGGCGTTCAGCCCCTCCCCCTTGACGTACGGCGAGATGCCGATCGCGGCCACCGCGACGAGGAGGTCGGCCACCAGCAGCGGGACCCGGCGACGAGCCGGAGCGGCGTACGCCCAGAGCACGAAGGCGGTCCATCCGACCAGCACGGCCATCACCAGCCAGCCCACCGCCGGGTGGTCGTAGCGGTCGTAGCGCCACAGGTAGATCCCGAGCGCGTTCAGCAGGACGACGAAGCGCAGGACCCCGAGGGCCCGGAACATCGTGTCCTGCACCGGGCCGTGCGGCTCGACACCGGCTGCCACCGGTCAGGAGGCCTTCGCGTCCGGACCGGAGTCGGACTTGTGGGCCTTCTCGGCCTTCTCGGCGGCCGCCGCTGCTTCCTTCTCGGCCAGCTTCCGCTCTTCCTTGGCCACTGCGGCGTACTTGTCGACGTACTCCTGCCCGGAGAGACGCATGATCTCGTACATGATCTCGTCGGTGATCGAGCGCAGGATGTAACGGTCGTTCTCCATGCCCTCGTAGCGGCTGAAGTCCAGCGGCTTGCCGAAGTGGACGACCGGACGGGTGAAGGTGCCGAACTTCTTGCCGGGGGGCGCCACGACGTCCGTGCCGACCACTGCGACCGGGATCACCGGCACGCCGGTCTCCAGCGCGAGCCGGGCCACACCGGTCTTGCCCCTGTAGAGCTTGCCGTCGTGCGAGCGGGTGCCCTCGGGGTAGATCCCGAAGAGCTCACCACCGTCCAGGACCCGCTTGGCGGCGGTCATCGCCCCCTCGGCCGCGGAGGCGCCCGAGCGGTCGATGGGCACCTGTCCGGCACCGGAGAAGAAGCCCTTCTGGAACCAGCCCTTGATGCCCGGGGAGTTGAAGTACTCGGCCTTCGCCACGAAGGTCACCCGTCGTGCGAGCGTCAGCGGCATGAAGAGCCAGTCGGCGTAGGAGAGGTGGTTGCTGGCCAGGATGGCGGGACCTTCGTCCGGCACATGCTCGGCACCCGAGACGCGCGGGCGGAAGACCACCCGCAGGAGCGGACCGATGGCGATCCACTTCAAGAACCAGTAGAACAAGCTGGCCACCTTCCTCTCACCCATCGCACCTTAGGGCACGCGGGCGCATCCCATCACCCTCCGCGACCAGTGCCGCCGGACACGTCACCACAATGGGTCACATCTTGTGGCCCGGTTGGGCAGCGCATGACACCATTGCGGCGCCCGCCCACCCACAGCGAGCACGACCCTGGAGACCGCCTGTGACTGTCCACCCACTCGCCGAGCCGTTCCTCGCCGACGGCGACGCCACCTCACCGCGCGGTCGCATCGGCGTCCTGCTCAGCCACGGGTTCACGGGCTCCCCGGCGTCGATGAAGGGATGGGGCGAGTACCTCGCGGCTCAGGGGTACGCCGTCTCGGTGCCCCGGCTCCCCGGCCACGGCACCGACTGGAAAGAGATGAACACGACCACCTGGGCCGACTGGTCCGGCGAGGTCGAACGGGCCTTCGAGGCGCTCTCGACGCAGGTCGACACGGTCTTCGTCTTCGGTCTCTCGATGGGGGGCGGGCTGGCGCTACGTCTGGCGGCCGACCACCCCGACCGGGTCGCCGGGCTGGTGCTGGTCAACCCCGCGGTGGGCACCAACCGCAAGGACGTCAAGCTGCTTCCGGTCCTCAAGCACCTGGTGCCCTCGTTCGCCGGCATCGCCAACGACATCAAGAAGCCCGGGGTCGAGGAGCACGGCTACACCCGCACCCCGCTGCGCGCGGCCGACTCCATGTTCCAGGGCTACAAGGTGCTGCGCAGCGAGCTCGGCCGCGTCACCTGCCCGCTCCTGATCTTCCGGTCGACCGAGGACCACGTGGTGGACCCGTCGTCGGCGAAGATCATCCTGTCCAGGGTCTCCTCCAGCGACGCCCGCGAGGAGAGTCTCGAGAACAGTTACCACGTGGCCACGCTCGACCACGACGCCGAGCGCATCTTCGAGGGGTCCGCTGCGTTCATCGAGCGTGTCTCCGGGGCAGTCTGACGGAGCTGATCAGCGCGTGACGACACCCCATGACCCGGACGAGTCCTCCGGCGAGGAGCCTGCCGGGGACGAGCAGGCCGACGCCGTGCGCGACCGGGCGGCCGCGGAGGAGGCCCTCTGGCGATCGATCATCGACAACTACGGCACGCGTCCCGAGATGGACGACGAGCCCGCGATCGAGCCCCCTCCCCCTTCCCGCGCGCCCGATGCCACCGTCCGCGACGTACCCGCAGAGCTCGCCACCTCAGACCGGGAGGAGCACTACGTGCCTCCCACGCCGCCCCCCCTGCCCAAGCCCCCGCCCGCCCGTCTGCTGGCCTGGGCCGGGCTGTTCGGGGTTCCGACCTTCGTGCTGGTCGCCCTGGTGGCACACCTGGTGCTGCCACCCTGGTTGGGTCTGATACTCATGTTCTGGTTCGTGGGCGGGTTCGTGTTCCTGGTGGCCTCGATGAGACCGGGACAGGGCGACGACTACGACGACGGGGCGAGGCTCTAGCCGACAGACCCGATCACCGACACCTGGGAGGCACCGCGTGGCGCACAACGAGATCGTCGAGTTCAGGGGGCACCTGATCGACACCGCAGCACTCTCGAAGGTCCTCAACGACATCGGCGAGTACGGCGGCGACTACGTCGTGGAGCAGTTCGACATAGGACACGGGTCCACCGACCCGTCGTACGCCCGCATCAACGTCTCGGCCGAGCACGAGGAGACCCTCCAGCGGATCCTGATGCGGCTGCAGATCCACGGCGTCAACCAGGTCGACCCGGGCGAGGCCCAGGTGGACGACGCTGAGATGGACGGTGTCTTCCCGGACGGCTTCTACTCCAGCACCAACCTCGAGACCCAGGTGCGCCTCGACGGCCACTGGCTACGGGTGCTGAACCCCGAGATGGACTGCGGCCTCGTGGTTGACGGCGAGAGCCCTGACCTTCGCGTGCGCACGCTGCCGATGTCCGACGTCCGCCGCGGCATGAAGATCGTGTGCGGCGCCTCGGGGATCAAGGTGACCGTGCCGATCTCCACCAAGGAGGAGGGCTCCTTCGGGTTCATGGAGTCCGACGTCTCCAGTGAGAAGCCGCAGGGCGTACTCGTGCGCTCGGTCGCCGACGGCATGCGGGAGGCCAAGGAGGCGGGCAAGAAGGTCCTGTGGGTGGGTGGGCCCGGCGTCGTCCACACAGGAGCCTCCGGCGCGATGGTGGCACTGGTCGAGGCTGGGTACGTCGACGTGCTCTTCGCCGGCAACGCCCTGGCCACCCACGACATCGAGTCGGCGCTCTACGGCACCTCGCTCGGCATCGACCTCGCTCGGGGCCAGGGCGTCGAGCACGGCCACGAGCACCACATCCGGGCGATCAACACGATCCGCAAGGCCGGGTCGATCCGGTCCGCCGTCGAGCAGGGCGTGCTCACCCGTGGGATCATGCACTCGCTGGTGACGCACGGGAAGGATTTCGTGCTCGTCGGCTCGGTCCGCGACGACGGCCCCCTCCCGGACGTCTACACCGATGTCATCGAGGGGCAGCGGGCCATGCGCGCCGAGCTCGACAACGCCGGCTTCTGCCTGATGGTGGCGACCATGCTGCACTCCGTGGCGACCGGCAACATCCTGCCGGCCTCGGTGCCGCTCGTCTGTGTCGACATCAACCCGGCCACCGTGACCAAGCTGGCCGACCGGGGCTCCTCACAGGCACGCGGCATCGTCACCGACGTCGGGCTCTTCCTCGAGCAACTCGCGATGGAGCTCTGCCCCACCTACCGACGCGGGTAGGCCGGGACGCCACCCGGGCGAGGTCCGCGGCCCCGACCACACCGGCCATCGGCCCGAGCACGGCTCCGACCACCCGGGGCAGGTCACGATGTCCAGCCCCTACCAGGCTCTCCTCGAGGGCCTTCCGGGCCGGTTCCAGCAGCAGCTCACCGGCCGCCGAGACTCCACCGCCCACCACGACGAGCGGGGGGTCGAGCGCGGCCACGAGGTTGGCGAGCCCGACGCCGAGCCACCTCCCGACCTCGGCGAACGCCGCCATGGCTGCCGGGTCGCCCTCGCGGGCGGCGGCCGTGAGGTCCGGACCGGAGAGGCTGCTCCCGGACTGGGCCGCGGCCCGGGCCAGCGCACGCCCGGAGCAGTACTGCTCCCAGCAGCCCCTGCCCCCGCACTCGCACGGGCGACCGTCCGGCACGACCTGCATGTGGCCGTACTCCCCGGCCATGCCGTTGACGCCGCGAACCATCCGGCCACCCAGGACCAGCGATCCACCGATGCCCGTGCCCAGGGTCACCATCACGGCGTCCGGGGACGCCTGCGCGGCGCCGAAGCGCGCCTCGGCCCACAGCGCGGCCGAGGCGTCGTTGTCGACCAGCACTCGTCCGACCACCCGGTGGCCGAGTCGCCGACCGAGTTTGTCCGCCAGGGGTTCGTCGCGCCAGGGAAGGTGCGGCGCGAACCGGACCCGCTCCCCGTCCCGGGCCACGAAACCGGCGGCTGCGAAGCCCACGGTCATCCGTCCGTGCTGGGCGATCAGCCGTTCCACGACATCGACGAGGGCGTCCTCGACCTCCTCGACCGTCGCGTGGTCGATGCCGGAACCCGGCCCGGGCGTCGCCGTGGCCTCGGTGTCGACGACCCGGCCCAGTCCGTCGACGACTGCCGCCAGCACCTTGGTGCCGCCGATGTCGACGCCGATGGACGGGTTCACGACAACCACCCGTCGGGTGCCTCGAGCAGCACGACGTCCTCGGAGGTGTGCAGGGCCCGCCAGTCGGCGAGGGTCGTGAGGGCGTAGGCGAGCCTGCTGCGGGTCGGCAGCAGGGCGTAGCGCACCTCGTTCTTCCGCAACGTCTTGTCCCAGCCGCGGCTGAGCAACAGCTGGTCGAGCTGCTCCTCGAGGTGCTGGGTGGTGTAGGCGTCGGAGTAGCCGTCGATCACCGGGTTCAGCTCCGGGTGGCGCCACATCAGGTAGCCGCCCATGAGGTCGGTGGCCTGCACGGTCGTGCCGTCAGGCAGGCGGTCCAGCGCCGGGTTGAGCCAGCTCGGCACGGTGGCCGGCTTCTCGGCGGTGAACGGCACCACAGCGGTGAGCACGGCGACCACCGCGACCGCGACCCCCACCAGGACGCGCCCCTCTCGCCGTGGCGCGGGACGGCTGCTCACGACCAGTGTCTGCAGGGCTGCAGCGACCAGGGGCACCACCATCACGGCGCCGACAGGCACGGTCCGCACGGCGTACGCCGTCCAGCCGGCAGCGACCAGCAGCATCAGCACCGGGAGCCATCCGGGTCGCTCCTGCTTCCCGCCGCGGAGCCACACGAGCACCGTCACGACGACCAGGATCGCAGCCGCCGCCGCGGCGTACGCACGAAAGTCGGTCGCGGCCCACTCCCCGTGGAACCTGCCGCGCCCACCCACCAGGAGCACAGCGCCGTAGAGACGGGGGCCGACCGGCGTCACGCCGGCCAGCACGAGGCAGAGCACCGGGATCGCGACCAGCCGCAGGAGCACGGGCCGGAGCTCTCGCAGCCTGGAGCGGTTGTCCAGGGCGATGCCGGCGACGGCCACGAGTCCGACGAGCACACCGAGGGGCCACATGCCGTGCAGACAGGCCCAGACCCAGGTGAGCGGGACCAGCCACCAACGCGGCCTGAGGTCGGCGCCGGTCCGCATCCATACGTGGGTGACCACCAGGATCAGGAGATAGCTGACCACCTGCGGTCGCGGCACCAGGTTGCTGCTCGTGGCGAGCACGACCAGCAGCGTCACCACGACCGAGGGCAACGGGTCGGCGTACTGCCTGGCCACGAGGAACACCGCCAGTGTCGTGGCGAGTACGACGACCCCGGCCAGCCAGGCGACCCCGGCCAGACCGAAAGCGTTCTCCATCAGGGCCATCCCCATCTGGCTCGCCCACTGCGTCGGCACCCAGTCGCGCTGGCCGAAGGTGGACACGTGGCCGGGGTGCTGCAGCGACCAGCCGTTCAGGAACTCGTGGCCGTAGCGCAGGTGGAAGAAGGTGTCCGCGTTCGAGATCGGGGCGCTGACCCAGCGGACCAGCCCCAGGAGGAGACCGACCAGGAGCACGTAGGGGGTCCAGGTCAGCCACCGCGCGACCTGAGGCACCGAGGGTGGTGCAGCGACCTTCATCCGCTCGGTCACCGACAGGGGGTGGGTCACCGGCGCCTCGCCAGGTCGGCCACACCCACCATCCCGCCTGCATTGCCCAGCCGGGCCTGCCGTACCTCGAGCATCGGCCGATGCCCACGCGCCGTGACGTGGTTGGCGAAGCTGACCCGGATCGGGTGGAGAAGGAGGTCACCGGCCTCACTCACGCCGCCTCCGATGACGACGACGTTCGGGTCGAGCACCGCGGTCAGGGTGGCCACCCCCTGTCCGATCCAGTCGCCCAGCTCGGCCAACCGGTCGATCGAGAACTGGTCACCCGCCTGCGCGGCCTCGGTGATCAGCGGTCCGGAGATGCCCGCGACGTCGCCACCGGCCCGGGCCAGCAGCGTGGCCGCCCGGTCCGGGTCCTCGAGGGCATGCTCCCGAGTCATCCGCACCAGAGAGTTGCCGGAGCCGTAGGACTCGAGGCAGCCCAGATTGCCGCACCCGCACTTCACCCCACCGGGGACCATCTGGATGTGGCCGACCTCGCCACCGAAGCCGAAGCCACCACGCACGAGCTCGCCGTCGATGACGACGCCGCCGCCCACCCCGGTGCCGATCGTGAGCATCAGGAGGTCCTCCACATCCTCACCGGCGCCGAACGTGAACTCACCCCAGGCGGCGGCGTTGGCGTCGTTCTCCACCACGACCGGGAGGACCAGCTCCTTCTGCAGTCGCTCCTTGAGGGGCTCGTCGCGCCACGCGAGGTTGGGCGCGAACACCACCGTGGCCCGCTTCTTGTCCACGAAACCGGCAGCGCTGACCCCCACGGCCTCGATGTCGTGGTCCCGGGCGAGCGAGCGGACGAGCTTGCCGATGGTGCGCACGATCTCGCCGGGATCCGTCGCCGGGGACTCGGTCCGCTCCCGCGCGATCAGCTGGCCGTGCTGGTCGACCAGACCGGCAGCGATCTTGGTGCCGCCCACGTCGACACCCACCGTGTAGGTCATCGGTCCTCGTCCCAGTCCGCGCCGGCCGCCAGGTCGATCTTCTCCACCGAGGGCGATCTCGGCGCCCCGTCGGTATGCGTGGCGAGGAGACCCGCAGCAGCGTGCATCAGGGAGCTCGCGGCCATCGAGAGGTGGGCCCGGACCTCCGGGCTGGTCTGGCGTACGACGTGGATGGCCTGGCAGACCGGGCAGTAGCGGCAGTCCTGGCTCCCGGTCGCGATGTGCTCGGTGACGTCGTTGACCGCGTGCGCGAAGGAGCCTGCCGCGCCAGCAGCGGTGCCGGCGTAGTCGGTGCCCTGGTCCTTGGCCCAGTCCGAGAAGGCGCCGAGCAGCTTGGCGGCCTCCTCGCCCACGCTGCCGACGGGCTCCTGGGGACCGGTGGGGTCGGTTGCGCCCTCGCCGGGCGCGCTCCCGCCCTGATCTGAGTCGTTCACGGCTGCTCCTCCTGCTCGAACCGGAACCGTACCTGCAGCGAGCCCTCCTCGACGCGCGCCGCGGTCACCAGGTGGCGCCTGAGTGCCGCCGGGAGCGACAGCAGCCGGCGGTAGGAACCGACCGTGACGACCAGGTCGTCTCCGTGTCGGGCCAGGTCCACGTCCTGCGTCTGGGCGAACGGCAGGGCGATGCTGAGCACGGCGCCGGTGCTGGTCCGGGCGATCGTCATCGGTCCTTCACCCGTGGGCGCGGCCAGTGGGTCGGCACCGTCGTAGGCCGCCTCGGCCAGGCTGGCGAGGGCGTCCATCCCGACGGGTTCCCCGGGCCGGTACTCAGACCTCCAGATCGGAAGGTCTGCGAAGGACTGGCGTACCTCGGCGAGCACCGACTGCTGCGAGGCGACCCAGCCCTGCCGCCAGGCGTCACCCTCCCCCTCGGGAAAGACCCGGTTGGCGATCACCCCGTCGACCCGGTAGCCGTAGAGGGACAGCGTCGTCAGCGAGCGGCGCGCCTCGGCCACCACGACCGACTCGGGGGTCAGCACCAGGCGGACGGTGGACTCCTTCTCGCTGAGGATCTGCTGCACCTGCTCGAGGTCGCGGTGGAGGCGCTCCACCGCCTCGAAGACGGAGTCCTCCGGCATGGGCACCCCGGCGGCCCGGGTGAGGACGGGCCGCAGAGCCCGGATGACGCGCCGCTGCACCCCGAAGACGCGCGACATGTACCACCCGAGCGCCTCGGGGAGGGCCAGCAGCCGCAGCGTCTCCGCCGTGGGGGCGCAGTCGACGATGATGACGTCCCAGCTGTCGCTGACGACGTGGTTGCGGAGCTCGAGGAGCGCCAGCACCTCTTCGGCACCCGGGATCACGGTCAGCTCCTCCGCCGTGATGGGGTCCACGCCAGCCGCGTCGAGCACCGAGAGCAGGTAGCCCTGGACCTCGCCCCAGGAACGTTCGAACCGGCTCTGCGCGTCGACCTGGTGAACCCACAGGTTGGCGGCCACCTCGACCGGCTCGGGGCCCACCACCGCCAGGCCGAAGGCGTCCCCCAGGGAATGGGCGGCGTCGGTCGAGAGGACCAGGGTGCGCTGACCGGCGCGGGCGGCCAGGGTCGCGGTGCCGGCGGCGCTGGTCGTCTTGCCGACGCCGCCTTTGCCGGTGAAGAGAACGATGCGGACGGTCACGCTCAGCCGAGCGACTCGACGCGCTTCTTCAGTCCCTTCAGCGCGGTGTCGATGATGACCTTCTCGGCCTTGCGACGCAGCAGGCCGATCATCGGGATGCTCAGCTCGACGGCCAGTCGGTAGGTGACCTCGGTGCCAGTCCCGTTCGGGCGCAGCTCGTAGGCACCCTGCATCGCCTTGAGCACCTTCCCCTCGACCAGGCTCCAGCGAACCGCGGAGTCACCCTGCCAGTCGTAGCCCAGCGTGTAGGAGTCCTTGATGGGCGCCGCCTCGAGCTCGAAGTGCACATTGCGGGCCCTGCCACCGGGCCCCTCCTCGACGACCTCGGCCTTCTTCATCCCCTGCGCCCACTCGGGGTACGACGCGAAGTCGGCGATCACCTCCATCACCTGCGCCGGCGTTGCGTCGATGGTGATGCTGGAGGTGGTCTGCTCGGCCATGGTTCTGGGTCCTGACGTCGAAGGCTGCTGGTGAGGTCCGGCGGGCGCTGCTCGGATGCCGGGCCGGCCGCTCAAGGTTAACGGACCCGGCAGCGTCCGGATGAGGCTCCTGCGGGCCGCAGTCCCGACGAGCCGAGTAACGTGCACATGCGATCCAGCCCCGGGAGATCCCGGTCCGAGCTCCGAAGAGAGGTGCCCCGTGCGCGAGTACTCCACGGCCCAGCAGGTCAGTGTCCCGTCGACCGGGAACCTGACCGACGACGTCGTGACCAACGGCACCGACCACGCCGGCGAGATCGCCTTCTCACGACGGGTCGAGGGCACCTGGGTCGACGTGACAGCGGCCGAGTTCCTCGCGGACGTGCGCGGGGTGGCGAAGGGCCTCGTCGCCGCCGGGATCCAGGCCGGCGACCGGATCGCACTGATCTCGCGGACCCGCTACGAGTGGACGTTGCTCGACTACGCGATCTGGTTCGCGGGCGCGGTGACCGTTCCTGTCTACGAGACCTCCAGCGCCGACCAGGTCGAGTGGATCCTGACCGACTCGGGCGCCCGGGCGGTGTTCACCGAGACCCAGGAGCACAACGCCCGCGTCAAGCGGTTCCGCGACGGGCTTCCCGAGCTCCACCACGTCTGGTCGATCGAGGGGAACGGGCTCGGCATCCTGCGCACGCTCGGCGAGGACGTCACCGACCAGGAGCTCGAGGCGCGGCGGACCCACACGACCCCGGAGGACCTCGCGACGCTGATCTACACCTCCGGCACGACCGGGCGCCCCAAGGGCTGCATGCTCACGCACGGCAACTTCATGTTCGAGCTCACGGTCGCCGTCGAGGACCTCGACGAGCTCTTCGTCCCGGAGAGCGGGGAGGGTGCCGCGCCGCCTCCCTCGACCCTCCTCTTCCTCCCACTGGCCCACGTGTTCGCCCGTATCATCCAGGTCGGCTGCGTCAAGGCGCGGGTGCGGATGGGCCACTCGGCCGACATCAAGAACCTGCTCGACGACTTCGCCGAGTTCCGGCCGACGTTCATCCTCGCGGTCCCTCGTGTCTTCGAGAAGGTCTTCAACACCGCCTCGCAACGCGCCGTGGCGGACGGGAAGGGGAAGGTGTTCAGCCGGGCGGCCGACGTGGCCATCGCGTGGTCCCGCGGGATCGAGACCGGGAGGACGAGCCTCGCCGTACGCGTCCAGCACCGTGTCTTCGACCGTCTCGTCTACGCCAGGTTGCGCGCCGCGCTCGGTGGCCAGTGCGCCCACGCCATCTCCGGTGGCGCCCCCCTCGGGGAGCGACTGGGCCACTTCTACCGCGGCATCGGGGTGAACGTGCTCGAGGGCTACGGCCTCACCGAGACGACCGCTGCCCTGACGGCGAACCTCCCCGTGGCCCAGAAGGTCGGCACCGTGGGCCGTCCGCTGCAGGGCACCAGCGTGCGGGTCGCCGACGATGGGGAGCTGCTCTTCCGCGGCGGCCAGGTCTTCTCGGGCTACTGGCGCAACGACGAGGCCACTGCAGAGGCCAAGGATGCCAACGGCTGGTTCCACACCGGCGACGTCGGTGAGATCGACGAGGAGGGCTTCGTGCGCATCACCGGCCGCAAGAAGGAGATCCTGGTGACGGCCGGCGGCAAGAACGTCGCACCGGCGGTGCTCGAGAACCACATCCGGGCCCACCACCTCGTCGACCAGTGCGTCGTGGTCGGCGACGGGCAGCCCTTCATCGCCGCCCTGGTCACGATCGACCTCGAGTCCCTGCCCATGTGGGCCGAGCAGCACGGGACCTCCAGCGACGTCTCCGGCCTGGTCGAGGACCCCGATCTGCTCGCCGAGATCCAGGGTGCCGTGGACGAGGCCAACAAGGCGGTCTCCAAGGCCGAGTCCATCCGCCGCTTCGCCATCCTGCCCGCCTCGTGGACCGAGGAGGGCGGTCAGCTGACCCCCAGCCTGAAGCTCAAGCGAGGCGTCGTGATGCGTGAGCACCGCGACGACGTGGACGCGCTCTACGTGCGCTGAACCCGCCCCGGCGGGAACCGGAAGGAATTACGACCCTGATCTCGGCCCGAGTGTCGGATTCCGCAGACAAAACGGACGTAAGTGCGGCAACCTGAGCGGTGTCGTGAAACAGAAGTGGTCTCACGGTGCCAACGGGAGACCTGGTGGTGCCACCACGCTCCCCAGGATCTAGGTAGGTCAACGGTTCATGGATCGCAGAAAAGCCCTCCTCGTCGTGGCAGCTGTCATTGCGGCGCTCGGCACCTTGCTGGTGTTCCTCTACGTCCGCGGCGCCGACACCCGCGCTGACGAACGCTACGGCGCCGTCCAGGTGCTGCGGGTCGTCAAGCTGATCGCGCCCGGTGAGACCGTCGAGGCCGCGCAGACCGCGGGCAAGATCGAGACCGGTACGGTCTCCTCGAAGGACCTGCTGCCCGACGCGCTCACCGACGTGGGCCCGGTCGCCGGCAAGGTGGCCTCAGCCGCCATCTATCCAGGTGAACAGCTCACGAGCGCCAAGTTCGGTGCCGTCGGTGTGGCCACCGGGCTGACCATCCCCAAGGGCAAGATCGCGATCTCGGTCAACCTGAGCGACCCGTCCCGCGTCGCAGGGTTCGTCAACCCCGGTGACAAGGTCGCCATCTTCATGAACGGCTCGGACAACCAGGGCGCCTTCGTCCGGTTGCTGCTGCCCAACGTGCAGGTGATCGGCGCGGGTACGACGACCGTCGTCGCCACCACCAC
>JBKJON010000193.1:0-5580 GCA_046595715.1 Marmoricola sp. | reverse complement strand
GTCGGCGGCAACATGGACTTCAAGAACATGCTCGAGCGCGAGCGCCTGGAGTCCAAGAAGGTCTCCAAGACCCAGGCCGTGACGTCCAACCTCAAGGGCGAGCTCGCCGACAAGGTCAGCGACCGCAACGTCCACATCGGCCCGTCCGACTACGTCGCCTGGCTCGACGACCGCAAGTGGGCCTACGTCCGCCTCGAGGGTCGCGCGTTCGGTGACGTCCCTCTCAACCTGGAGTACAAGCTCGAGGTCTGGGACTCCCCCAACTCGGCCGGCATCATCATCGACGCCATCCGCGCCGCAAAGATCGCCAAGGACCGTGGGATCGGGGGCGCGCTGCTGTCGGCCTCCTCCTACCTGATGAAGTCCCCGCCGGTGCAGCGCCCCGACGACGAGGGTCGCGCCTCCGTCGAGGCGTTCATCCGCGGCGACGTGGAGCGCTGACCCCGGCAGGTCACCGTCGAGCGGCACGGCCGCAGGTCCCTCGTGGGACCTGCGGCCGTTGTCTTGTGCCATCCCCTTGACACAACGCGCTTCTGGCCCGACCATTTGTGTCGGGCGCGTGACACAAGGGAGAGTTCATGTTCGGCATTGGTGTACCCGAGCTGCTCCTGCTCCTGGCGACGGGCCTCGGCCTGGTGATCGGGCTCACCGCATGGGCCGCCCGCTCCGGCACACCTGGTGGCACCCCCGGCGACCGGCGGGTGGCGCGCGAGTGGCGGCTGGTCCAGGCGACCCGGGGGCTCGGCGTCGTCGCCGGGCTGCTGGTGGCGGTGCAGGTGTACCAGCGCGGGAGCTACGGGGTGGGTCCGATGCTGGCCCCTGCTGCCTTCGGCCTGTGCGTCGTGCTCGCCACCGCACTGGGCGAGACCGTCGTCCGGCCCCGGCGGGCTGCGGGGGTGCGGACCGCCTCACTCACCCCGCGCCGGATCGCGGACTACCTGCCGCGCATCACCTCCATCCTGGTGGCGGCGATGCTGGCGATCACGACGGCGACCATCGTCCTGACCACGGTGACCGCGAGCCGCGACGCCGGCACCGGGAGCATGCGGGCGCTGCGGTGCGAGACCGCGAGCACAGGCTCCTCGCACACGCCCTACCCCGGCAGCTACTACACGCTGCCCCTGTCGCTCCTGCTCGTGGCCGTGCTCCTGGTGGCCGTGCTGGCGGCCCGTCAGGTCGTACGCCGACCGCGCGGCATGGCCGGCACCGACCTGGGTGACGACGTCCTCCGTCGTCGCTCCCTGGACGTGATCGTGGCCGCCACCGGGGTGGCGATCGGCGCCCCCCTCCTCGGGATCGCGCTGACGGCTGGGAGCGCCATGAACGACCTGGCCACCCAACGGCCGACCTGCGCCCCGGCCTGGATGGGTGCGGTCGGGATCATGCTGATGCTCACGGCACTGTTCGCCCTGCTGGCCACCTGCGTGTGCGTCGTACGCCTGCTGGCCGGTTCCCCGGGGCGCGTCACCACCCGGGACTCGGCGCCGATGACGCGATGAACCTCAGCGTCGACCCGAGGGACCCCACCCCTCCCTACGAACAGCTGCGGCGCCAGCTCGCCGACCTAGTCGCGACCGGCGCTCTGCCGGCGGGTGACCGGCTGCCGCCGTTGCGGCAGCTGGCCGGTGACCTCGGACTGGCCGTGGGCACGGTGGCCCGGGCCTACAAGGAGCTGGAGTCCGAAGGCCTGCTCGTCTCGCGGCGAGGGGGTGGCACCCGGGTCGCCGAGCGCTCGGCTGCCGATCCGGCCGCCGAGCGTCAGACCCGCCTGCGCGAGCTGGCCCAGGCCTACCTCCTGCGTGCCCGGGCCCTGGGCTGCTCGGAGGCCGAGATCCGGGACGCGATCAGGACCCAGGGAGCACCCGGGACCTGAGGTCCGCACGAACGGCCCATCGACAACGGTCTCAGGGTTTCTTAAGGTTCGGCCATGAGCGAAGGCGCGGCACCTCCCCCACCGCCCGAGAACCCCTACGGATCCGGTGCCGGCCAGCCGCCGCCACCGCCACCGCCCTACCAACCGCCACCCCCGCCTGCAGGGGGGTACGGCGCGCCCGCACCGCCTCCCCCACCGGTGGCGGGGGCCGGTGGCTACGACGCCGTCGAGGCGTTGAAGTACGGCTGGGCGAAGTTTTCCAAGAACCTCGGCCCTTTCCTGGTGGGTGCGCTGATCGTGTTCGTGATCAGCATCCTGTTCAGCATCCTGGGCCGGGCCATCGCCGGCGCCCTGTTCGACACCAGCCCGACGACGACGATCAACCCGGACACCGGGGCCGTCTCGGTCCAGGGCGCCGGCTTCTTCGTGGGTCTGCTGGCCAACGGCGTGGTGTCCTTCATCGGCCAGGTCATCACGACCCTCGCGGCCGCCGGCCTGCTGAAGATGGGCTTCGACGCCGTTGACGGCAAGGAGGTCTCGATCGGCACCATGTTCGAGGGCTGGGACAAGCTGCAGGTGCTCGTCGCCTCGCTGATCGTCGGCGTCGCCACCGCCATCGGCATCGTGCTCTGCATCCTCCCCGGCCTGGTCGTGGCCTTCCTGACCGCCTTCACCACGGCCTTCGTGGTGGACCGGAAGCTGGGGGCAGTCGACGCGATCAGGGCGAGCTTCGACCTCGTCAGGGCCAACGTCGGCCCGGTGATCATCTGGTTCCTGCTCTCCCTGGTCTGCGTCGTCGTCGGCGCCCTCGCGTGCGGCGTCGGTCTGCTCGTCGCGATCCCGGTGGTCGTGATCAGCCAGGCCTACACCGTGCGGGCCCTCACGGGAGGTCACATCTCCGCCGCTGCCTGAGCCCCTGGTGGGCCCAGCGGTGGCCCAGCGGGGCCCAGCGGTGGCCCAGCGGTGGCCCCGTGGTGGCCCAGTGGTGGCCCAATGGTGGCCCGGTGGGTGGTCTGATGGATCGGTGTCCGACCTGCACTGTCCCGCCACGTTCGTCGTCGCGCGTCATGCGAAGGCTGCCTTCGTCGAGGACTGGTTCTCCGACGAGGGCGGCTCGCTGACGCCTGCCGGACGTCACCAGGCCCAGGTCCTGGGCGACTCCCTCGCGGGTCGCCGTCTCGCGGCCGTCTACTCCAGCGACCTCTCCCGCTCGGTGCAGACCGCGGAGATCATCGCGGCCCGCCACCAGGTGGCGGTGACGGCCTGCAAGTCGCTGCGCGAGGTGTTCGTCGGTTCGCTGATCGGCCAGCCCTTCGACCTCGGCCGGTTGCAGACCGTCACCGAGCGCTGGTACGCCGGATCCCTCGACGCCCGTTTCGAGGGCGGGGAGTCGGCGGCCGACGTCGTGGCGCGCCACCGGGCCCAGCTGGAGTCGATCGCCGACCTCCACCGCGGCGAGACCGTGCTCGTCGTGGGTCACCAGACCGCGCTCGGGATCGTCGTACCCACGATGACCCGGGGCCTCACCGCTGCGTGGGCCCGCGAGAACGAGCTGGACAACACCGAGTCGATCGAGCTCGAGCGGGACGCCGACGGCTGGGTGCTGCGCCGCTGGGGGAAGCGAAGGTTCGACCCCGTCGGCTGACGTGCCTCAGCGCGGGCCGTGGGTGTTGAGCCAGAGCACGGGCTCCGCCAGCGACGGGGTTCCGGCGAGGTCGCGGACGGCGGCCAGCGCCTTCCCCGTGTAGACGGGCTCGAGCTCGAGTCCGAAAGCCGCGGCCTCGCTCACCGCCGTGGTCGAGGCAGGGGTGGGGTCGCCGTACTCCGCCCCGAGCCAGTCCTCGCGCATCGTCACGTCCCCGGGCCGCACGGGTGACACCTCGAGGACCGCACCGCGGCGGCGCAGGAGGTCGGCGGTGCGGTTGGCCAACGTGGCGACCACCTCGGCGTCGAGGGGCAGCCGGTCGTTGACCACCACCCCGAAGACCCTGGTCCTCAGGCCGGCCAGCCGCAGACCGAGCGCGAGACCCGCCGCCGTGCCACCGGAGCCGACGGCGGTCACCACCGTGGCCGGTTCCGGCAGCTCACCCGCGGCCACCTGGTCGGCGATCTCCAGGGCCGCCTCGACGTACCCCAGGGCACCGAAGGCGTTCGACCCGCCGGCGGGCAGCACCATCGGCAGCCTCCGGTCGCGAAGCGACGCGCGGACCAGCAGGGCCGGTGCCAGCAGCCTGAGCCGCCTCGTGGTGGAACACCGGTGCAGCTCGGCACCCGACTGCGCCAGTCGCGCCAGCTGCTGGCGCACGTGGTCGTCCACCGGCTGGTCGACCAGGCCGAGGATGGTCCCCAGCCCGTGGTCACGACCGTAGAGCGCCGCCGCCAGCCCCCAGTGGGTGCCGATGCCACCGACGGTGAACAACGTCCTCGTCCCACGACGGTGTGCCTCGGGAATGATCCACTCGAGCTTGCGGACCTTGTTGCCGCCCCAACCACCGTCGCCGAACTCGTTCTCGTTCTTGACCCACACCTCGGCGCCACCCACCAGGGACGGCTCGAGCGGGCGCACCGAGGTGGGGCCGGCGCCCAAGGGCAGGTGCCGCATCGTGACCCCGGGCAGGCGGTCGTGGATCAGGGACATGCTTCTCCTGCGGGTTCCTCGGCGCTGGTGTCCTCACCAGTGTCCTGCCATGAGTGTCTACCTGGCCGGTGGCGGGTGGTCGGAGCAGTGGGCCGCTGACATGGTCGGTGGTTTCGTGGAGGCAGCGGCCGCGAGGCCGTACCCCCGGATCCACGGGCTGCTCACCGCGGGCAGGCCGTACGCCGGCTTCTCGGCCGGCGCTGCGATCGCCGCCACGCACGCGATCGACGAGTGCTCCACCGTGCTCCCCGACGGGACCGTCGTCGGCGCCGGGCGGCCTGGCGGGTCCGCGGCGGGCCGGAGGGGACCTCGGTCGCGCGCGCCTGAGGGGTGCGCTGGGTCAGGCCTGCGCGGCGTACCACTCGAGCAGCGCCGCGGTGGCCTGCTCCTGGGTCATCGGCCCCTGGTCGAGGCGCAGCTCGAGCAGGTGCCGGTAGGCGAGGCCCACCTCGCGCCCGGGTCCGATCCCGAGGATCTCCATGATCTGGTTGCCGTCGAGGTCGGGCCGGATCGAGGCGAGCTCCTCGGCCTGCGAGAGATGCGCGATGCGGATCTCCAGCTCGTCGTAGGTGCTCCGCAGCTGGTCGGCCTTGCGCTTGTTGCGGGTCGTGCAGTCCGCGCGGGTGAGCACGTGCAGCCGCTCGAGCTGGTCGCCGGCGTCTCGGACGTAGCGGCGTACGGCGGAGTCGGTCCACTCCCCCGAGCCGTAGCCGTGGAAACGCAGGTGCTGCTCGACGAGCTGGCCCACGGCCTCGATCTGGTCCTTGGAGAACCGCAGCGCCTGCATCCGGCGCCGGGTCAGCTTGGCGCCCACCACGTCGTGGTGGTGGAAGGTGACGACGTTCTTCTCCACGAACCGACGGGTCTTGGGCTTGCCGACGTCGTGCATCAGCGCTGCGAAGCGGGAGATGAAGTCGGGGCCGCCCCCGGTGAGATCGACCAGCCGGTCCTCGAGGTCGATGGACTGCTCGAGCACGGTGAGCGTGTGCTCGTAGACGTCCTTGTGGCGGTGGTGCTCGTCGCGCTCCAGCGCGAGGGCGGGCAGCTCGGGCAGGACGTACGCCGCCAG
>JBKJON010000152.1:0-4468 GCA_046595715.1 Marmoricola sp. | reverse complement strand
CGGCGCCACCGACGGAGTCACCGGCGTAGACGAAGGGACCGTTGAACTGGTCGCGCTGCTCGAGGATCTCGTCGAGCACGCGGAGCACACCCTGGGCGAGCTCGGCCATCGAGAAGGACTCCTCGCCCACGGAGTGGTTGTAGCCGTGGCCCGGCAGGTCCCAGGCGACCACGTCGAAGACGTCGGTCAGACCCGCGGCGCACTCGGTCCACAGCGTGGCGGCGGACGTGCCGAGCGACGGACCCAGGACGAGCAGTGGCAGCTCGGCCCGGTTGGCCGCGCCGGTCAGCCGGACGGCGGTGATGATCGGGATGCTCACAGGCGTTCCTTGCTCTGGGCTCGGGCGATGACCCGGTCGATCACCGATGCGGTTTCGCCGAGGTAGTGGCTGGGATCGAAGCTGGGGTCGCGGTCGGGCTCGAACAGGCCCTGGATGCTGCGCTGCTCGGCGAGCAGCGCCGAGGTCCGCTGCTTGACGACTGCGGCCATCCTGCCGCTGTCGACGTGCAGCCCCTCGAGCAGCTCGGCGGTCTGGGACGACGCCGTCGCCGTGTGGCGCGACAACGTGGCCAGGGCGGACCACTCCGTGTGCCAGCCGCCGTCCGGGCGCTCGTCGATGCTGGTGGCGGCGGCGAGGTGGAGCGCGGCCGCCTGGGCGGGGGCGGTCAGCGCGGCCCGGCGGATCAGGACCGACAGCACCGGGTTGGCCTTCTGCGGCATCGTGGAGGAGCCCCCGCGGCCCTCGACGGTGTCCTCGGCGAGCTCGCCGAGCTCGGGTCGCGTCAGCAGCAGCACGTCGTTCGCGATGCGGCCCCAGGCGTCGGTGGCCGTGACCAGCGCGTCTGCGTACCTCGTGAAGGGAGCCCGGCTGGTGTGCCAGGGCGCCGCGGGCTCGAGGTCGAGGCGGCGCGCGGCGTCGGCGACCACGTCGTCGACGCGCGCAGCGGAACCCGACCGGGACACCAGCTCGGCCGTCGCTGCCAGCGTCCCGGCGGCCCCGCCGAACTGGGCCGGAAGCCGCGCGGAGGCATCCATGAGGTCGTCCCGGGCGTCGAGCACCCCCTGGAGCCACTGGGCGGCCTTGAGCCCGAAGGTGATGGGGACAGCGTGCTGGGTCAGCGTGCGTCCGGCCATCAGGTCGTCCCGGTGCCGGTCGGCCAGCGTGACGAGAGCGGGCACCTGCTGGTCGATGTCCGAGAGCACCCGCCGGGCGGTCTCACGGGCGCACAGCACCAGTGCGGTGTCCAGCACGTCCTGGCTCGTCAGGCCCCGGTGCAGCCACCGGGCCGCCACCGGGTTGCGCCGTTCGAGACGCTCCCGCAGGAGTGCGAGCGTAGGGATCACCGGGTTGCCCGAGGACTCGGCACCGGCGGCGATGGCCTCGGCGTCGCGCGGGGTGATCAGCGCGTCGAGATCGTCGCGGGCAGAGTCGGGGACGATGCCCGTCGAGACGAGCGCCTGCAACCACGCCGCCTCGACCCGCACGAGGGCCGCCAGCACGGTGGCCGGGGCGAACAGCCGCCCGGCGCGCTCGTCACCGGGCCACAGCAGGTCCGCCATCAGGCCCCCGGGAACCGCAGGAACACGGTCTCGCCCTCGCCCTGCAGACGCAGGTCGTGGCGGAAACCGTCCTGGTCGGCCGTGGCGATCACCGTGGTGCGTCGGTCCTCCGGCAGCGAGCCCAGGAAGGTGTCGGCGGCTGCCGCACTGTCGTCCAGCGGCAGGTAGACCCGGGTGAAGAGGCGGTTCGTCAGGCCACGGGCGAAGATCGTCATCGCGACGAACGGCGCCGCGCCGGGAGCGGTCGGCCCGGGCCGGACGGTGGTGAACGAGTAGTGGCCGTTGTCGTCGACGGCGGCACGACCGAAGCCGGTGAAGGTGTAGCCGTCGCGACGCAGGGACCCCTCGGCCTGGGCGACGCAGCCGTCCTCGTCGGGCTGCCAGATCTCGATGAGGGCGTCAGGGATCGGCTGTCCGGCTCCGTCGTACACGGTGCCGTGGAGGCGGACCGCGTCGTGGTGCCCGACGGGCACGAGCTCGCTGTCGCCCGGGTAGGGCAGCGCGTAGCCGTAGAACGGTCCGATCGTCTGGCCGGGGGTGGGCCTGAGCGTCGTGCCCTGCGTCATTGCGTGGCCTCCTCTTCCTCCATGGGCGTGCGATGCGCACCGGTCAGAACTATGTCCCACCGGTAGCCGGTGGCCCACTCGTGCTGCGTCACCTCGTGGTCGTAGGTTGCCACCAGCCGCTCCCGGGCCATCGGGTCGACGATCGACTGGTAGATCGGGTCGAGCCCGAACAGGGGGTCACCGGGGAAGTACAGCTGGGTGATCATCCGTTGGGTGAACTCCGTGCCGAACAGCGAGAAGTGCACGTGCGCGGGACGCCACGCGTTCTGGTGGTTCTTCCACGGGTAGGGCCCCGGCTTGATCGTGGTGAAGGAGTAGGTGCCGTGGTCGTCGGTGAGGGTGCGGCCGACGCCGGTGAAGTTCGGGTCGATGGGGGCCGGGTGCTGGTCCCGCTTGTGGATGTAGCGGCCGGCCGCGTTCGCCTGCCAGATCTCGACGAGCTGGTTCCGCACGGGACGACCCTCGCCGTCGAGGACGCGGCCGGTGAGCACGATGCGCTCCCCGACGGGTTCGCCGTGGTGCTGGATGGTCAGGTCGGACTCCGGACGCCCGACGTCACGGTGTCCGAACACCGGCGCGAACAGCTCGATGGTCTCGGGGTCCGCGTGGTGCAGGTCCTTGGTGGGGTGGCGGAGCAGGCTGCTGCGGTACGGCGCGTAGTCGCGTCGCGGCTGGGTCTCCTCCACGCCGGCGCGCTCGTGGTCCTCGCGGATCGCGGCGATCTCCGCGTCGATCTCCGCCTGTGAGGCCAGGGTCGGCGTGGTCTCAGGTGTCTCGGTCACCCGCAGAACCTACGACGGACAGCGTGCTTCTGGGCGCCGTCGATTCCACTGGGTGGAAACGTGTGGCGAGCCACCCAAGCCCAGGAGAACCACGCTCTTTCGGCCAGTGGAAGGATGAGCCCATGGCGGGGAACGTGTCACGCGCGGGGGAGACGGTCACCAGCCGGGCGCTGGCACTGATCGGGGCGTTCGACACGCGGCACCGGCGGCTCTCGCTGAGCGAGCTGGCTCAACGTGCCGACCTCCCGGTGCCGACCGCCCACCGGTTGGTGGCCGAGCTCGTGGCGTGGGGCGCGTTGAGTCGAACGCCGTCGGGGGAGTACGTCGTGGGCCGTCGCCTCTGGGACGTCGGACTGCTCGCGCCGCTCCACACCGGGTTGCGGCAGCTGGCCTCGCCGTACCTCCATGACCTGTACGGCGCGACCCTGGCCACCGTGCACCTCGCCGTACGAGACGGGAGCCAGGTGCTCTACCTCGACCGGTTGTCCGGCCACGCCTCGGTGCCCGTGGTGAGCACCATCGGGTCGCGGCTGCCGATGCACGCCACCGGGGTCGGGAAGGTGCTGCTGGCGCACGCGCCGCCGGCGGTCCAGGCCGAGGTGCTGGCACGTCTGCCGCGGATCACGGCGTACACGATCAACCAGCCAGGCACCCTGCGGAGACAGCTGGCGAAGGTGATCCGGGAGGACTATGCCACGACGGTCGAGGAGATGAGCCTCGGCGCCTGCTCGGTGGCGGTCCCGATCCGGGCCGGGACCGAGGTCGTCGCCGCGCTGGGGATCGTGGTGCCGAGCCTGAAGAAGGACAGGGCCAAGCTGGTCGCGGCCATGCAGGTCGCCGCCCGCGGCATCGGGCGGGCCCTGATCGATCCCTCCACGTCGGTCGACCGTTTCCACTGACCGGAATCCTGCACTGGTGACCGACTCCGAGTCACCGGATGATCGGCTCATGCCTCCCCTACAGACCCGCACGACCGTCGCCATCGTCGGTGGTGGCCCCGCCGGACTGATGCTCTCCCACCTGCTGGCCATCGAGGGCATCGAGTCGTTGGTGGTCGAGGTCCGCGCGCGAGGCGAGATCGAGACGACCCATCGGGCGGGAATCCTGGAACAGGACAGTGTCCGGCTGCTCGTCGACACGGGTGTCTCCGACCGGGTGCTCCGGGACGGCTACCGCCATGAGGGCATCGAGCTCGCCTTCGGTGGAGTGGGGCATCGCATCGACTTCCAGGAGCTGGTCGGTGCCTCCGCGCAGCTCTACCCCCAGACCGACGTCTTCATCGACCTGGCGAACGCCCGGGAGCGGGACGGAGGAGACGTCCGCTACGGAGCGGCCGACGTGTCCGTGGTGGACCTCACCAGCGACAGCCCCGGCGTCCTGTTCACCGACGGGGACGGCGTCGCCCACGAGGTCAGGTGTGACTACCTCGTCGGGGCCGACGGCTCGCGGAGCATCTGTCGCGGGTCGTTCCCCGAGGCGCGTCGCCGGCAGTACTCCCGGGAGTACCCCTTTGCCTGGTTCGGCATCCGGTGCGCTCGGCGGCGCCTGGCACAGGATGCC
>JBKJON010000083.1:0-4445 GCA_046595715.1 Marmoricola sp. | reverse complement strand
TCCCTCATCGTCGGCCTGATCGTCTTCGCGATCCTCCTCGTCATCCAGTTCGTGGTCATCACCAACGGCGCCGGACGCGTCGCCGAGGTCGGCGCCCGCTTCACCCTCGACGCGATGCCCGGCAAGCAGATGGCGATCGACGCCGACCTGAACTCCGGACTCATCGACGAGGAGCAGGCGCGGCGGCGCCGCAGCGAGGTGCATGCCGAGGCCGACTTCTACGGCTCGATGGACGGTGCCTCGAAGTTCGTGAAGGGCGACGCGATCGCCGCGATCGTGATCACGCTGGTGAACCTGATCGGCGGGTTCGCGGTCGGGGTCGCCCAGAACGGCATGAGCATGACGGATGCCGTCCAGACCTACAGCCTGCTCTCCATCGGTGACGGCCTGGTCTCCCAGATCCCGGCCCTGCTCCTCTCGGTCGCGACGGGTCTGATCGTCACCCGCGCCACCGGCGAGGACGACATGGGTTCCGACATCGTCCGCCAGCTCGGTCGACAGCAGACGCCGCTGCGTGTCGCCGGCTTCGCGGCGCTCGCCCTGTGCGCCATCCCCGGCATGCCGAAGCTCCCGTTCATCATCGCGGGCGGCCTGATGCTGCTCGCCTCCTCGCGTGTCGGCCGCGACGAAGACCTGGTGGAGGAGACGGGCCCGGTGCTCGCCCTCGGCAACGAGCACGAGACGCCCGAGGACCTGGCCATCGAGATCCAGGTGGACCCGCTCGCCCTCGACCTGTCCGCGGACATCATCGACCTCGTCGACCCCACCAGGGGGGGTGACCTGCTCAGCCGCGTCAAGGCGCTGCGTCGCAAGATCGCCGCGGACATCGGCATCGTCATCCCGCCCCTGCGCACCCGCGACAGCCTCGACCTGCCGGCCCAGACCTACGTGATCAAGCTCTTCGGCGTCGAGGTGGCCCGCGGAGAGGCGCCCCGCGGGCAGGCGCTCGCGATCGGGGACTTCCTCGGTTCCCTTCCCGGTACGCCGACCCAGGAGCCCGTCTTCGGTCTCGAGGCCAAGTGGATCGCCACCGAGCTGCGCAACCAGGCCGAGCTGAGCGGCGCCACCGTCGTGGACCGCACCTCGGTGATCACCACCCACCTGGCCGAGGTCGTCGGCCGGCACGCAGCACGCCTGCTGGGACGCGAGGACGTGCGCCTGCTGACCGACGTGGTCAAGCGGACGCACCCGGTCGTGGTGGAGGAGCTCACCCCTACCCAGCTCAGCCTGGGCGAGGTCCAGCGGGTGCTGCAGTCGCTGCTCGACGAGGGAGTCTCCATCCGCGACCTCGTGCGCATCTTCGAGGCCATCTCCCTGCGTGCCCAGACCTCCAAGGACGTCGACGTCCTGGTGGACAGCGCCCGGGCCGCCCTCGGCCCGGCGATCGTGGCCCCGCACATCCACGCTGGCATCATCAACGTGATCAGCCTCGACCCCCGGCTGGAGCAGCAGATGCTCGAGTCGCAGCGTCCCACCGAGGCCGGCACCATCATCGCCCTGGACCCCGAGACGGGCCAGTCGATGATGAACCGGCTCGACGGTCTCGTGCGCGCCGCCGAGAACAACAACCAGCAGCCCGTGCTGGTCTGCGCCCCGCAGGTCCGCTCCGCGTTGCGTCGCCTGCTGCGCCCGAGCATGCCGTCCCTGCCGGTGCTCTCCTACTCGGAGATCATCGGCAGCGGGCAGGTCCGCTCGGTGGGCGTCGTGACGCATGACGCCGTGGCCGTCTCGGCATGAGCGCACCGACCGGGGTCGTTCTCGCGGCCAGTGCAGTCGTGGCCTCGCCGCTGCTGTGGATGGTTCACCAGCAGACGATCGCCCCTCAGGACGCGCTGCTGCGCTGGCTGGTCTGCGTCGGCATCTGCCGCGTCGCCATCTCGGTGGTGGCCGCGCTCGCCTACCCCTCCGTCCGACCGGACACCCGGCTCGAGGCGGACGCTGCGGGCACCGGGACCGGGGCGGCGAACAACCCCAAGGCCACTCCCGCAGGGCAGACCGGCTCGCTCGCCGGATAGTCCCTGTGGTCCGCGGTTGCCCGCCCCCGGACCAGGCAGGCAAGGTGTTCACGTGACCCAGACCCTCTACGTCCCCGCCCGTTACCGCGGACCGGCCCGCTCCGGCAACGGCGGCTACGTCTCGGGAGCGCTGGCCACCCTCCTCGGTGTCACGTCCGGGCACGCGGCGACGGTGACGCTGCGCCAGCCCCCTCCCCTGGAGGCCACCATGAGCGTCGACGCGGTCGACGGGGAGCTGCGGCTGACCTTCGGCGGCGCCCTCGTGGCCCAGGCGGTGCTGTCCGACGCGCCGATCGAGCCGGTCGAGGCGGTGCTGTGGGACGAGGCAGTCGCGGCGAGCGCGTCGTACCCCGGCCATCTCGTGCACCCCTTCCCCACCTGCTTCGTCTGCGGCACCGAGCGCCCCGACGGGCTGCGCATCTTCCCCGGCCCCGTGCCTTGTGCCCGCGAGGGGATGACGCGGGTGGCTGCCACCTGGGTCCCCGACGACTCGGTGGCCGACGACCAGCCCGACCAGCCGGACCAGGACGACCCGGCCCGACGCGCCGGCCTGGCCGTCACCTGGTCGGCCCTGGACTGCATCGGTGGCTGGACCAGCGACCTGGACGAGCGACCCTTGGTGCTGGGCCGGATGACCGCCGTCGTCGACGACCTCCCGGTGCTGGGCGAGCAGCACGTCGTCACCGGTGAGCACCGGGGCTCCGAGGGGCGGAAGACCTACACCGCCTCCACGCTGCACGACTCGGACGGTCGCATCGTCGGCCGCGCCGAGCACGTGTGGATCGCCATCGACCCGGCGAGCTTCAACGGCTGAGCAGCCTCACTCCAGGGTCGCGTTGTAGCGGCTCATCGAGCGGACGAAGAGCGCGAGATCCTCCTCGCTCCAGTCCCGGAGCCGCTCGCTGAGCTCGTGGCGACGCGTGGAGGAGATGTCGTCCAGGCGACGACGGCCCTCGTCGCTGATCGCCAGGATCATCGCGCGACGGTCCTCGGGGTCGGGAGTGCGCTCGATCAGGTCGAGCTCCAGCAGCGCCTGCACCTGACGGCTCACGGCGCCCTTGTCGATGGAGAAGATCTCGACCAGGTCACTGGCCCGACGAGGACCGGAGTCGTTGAGGGCCATCAGCATCGAGTAGGCGACGGGTGACAGATCGGCGTGAAGCATCCGGGCGCGCTCGGCGATCACGCGCCGGATGCGGCGTACGAGCACACTCATCTCGTGCTCGAGCGCGCGTAGGGTCTGGTCGTCGGCCACGGGGTAAGCCTACAAAGCCGCGGACGACTTTTCGGCCCCGGACAGCAGCGACCCGCAGGTGTGGTTCTGCGAACCGGTCCGGGGGACGTTCCCGGACTCACCTGCGGGTCGGGTGACTGCGGTTGGATTCACCAGCGCGCTCGCACGGCTGGCCGGCGAGCTGCTAGCTGGCAGCCACCTCACGCGTCCTCGAAGAACTCATTCCTCGGACCACCTCCTTTCCCGTGTCCCACCACCCTAGAACGCCGACAGGCGTGACTCAACGCCTTTTCGGGTACGACGAAGCGCATGAGCGATCAGCAGACCGAAGACCAGCCCGAGAGCGGCCGCGGCGGCCTCGGAGACGACCAGCTCCCCGAGGACCTGCAGCCCACCGAGGACAACCCGCTCGCCCGCCACCCCGGCCAGACCGGTGACGACGCCGACAAGATCGGTGCGGACACCGAGGGTGGCGACGCGGAGAACCCCTCGACGCACATCACCTACGGCAGCGGTCCCGACGACAACGACGTCGAGGACACCCCCGACGCCGAGGAGGACGACGGTTCGTCCACCCTCGACAACGGCGGCGGCGGGGCGGGCTGAGAGGTCATCTCGGAGCGACCGCCGCGGTGAACTGCGCGTTGTAGAGCCGCGCGTAGGCCCCGTCGGCCACGAGCAGCTGCTCGTGGGTCCCCTGCTCGACGATCGAACCGCTCTCCATCACCAGGATGAGGTCGGCGTCGCGGATCGTGGAGAGCCGGTGGGCGATCACGAACGACGTACGGTCGCTGCGCAGGGCCGTCATCGCGTGCTGCAGCAGCAGCTCCGTGCGCGTGTCGACCGAGGAGGTCGCCTCGTCGAGGATCAGCAGGGCCGGGTCGGAGAGGAACGCCCGGGCGATCGTCACCAGCTGACGCTCTCCCGCCGATAGGTTCGAGCCCTCCTCGTCGATGACCGTGTCGTAGCCGTCGGGCAGCGAGTGCACGAAGCGGTCCACGAAGGTGGCGCGCGCCGCCTCGAGGATCTGCTCCTCGGTCGCCTCGGGCCGCCCGTAGGCGATGTTGTCGCGGATGGTGCCCTCGAAGAGCCAGGTGTCCTGGAGCACCATGCCGATCTGGTTGCGCAGCGCGTGGCGAGGGATCGAGGCGATGTCCACGTCATCGAGGGTGATCCGGCCGCCGCCGACCTCGTAG
>JBKJON010000565.1:0-3458 GCA_046595715.1 Marmoricola sp. | reverse complement strand
TGGGGGGCAGCGGGGTGCCCGCGCGCTCGAGCCGGTCCAGCACCTTGGCCGCCCGGCTCAGGGCGGGGAGCTCGAGCGGGATGCCCTCGAGCACTCCGGAGCGCTTCTTCTCGGTGGCCTTGACGGCCTCCCAGGTCTCGTTGATCCGTGCCGGGTCGGTCTCGGTGACGTCTCCGAAGACGTGCGGGTTGCGGCGCAGCATCTTCTCCTGCAGACCGCGGGCCACGTCCTCGATGTCGAACTCGCCTGCCTGGGCAGCGATCGCGGCGTGCAGGTAGACCTGCAGCAGGACGTCGCCGAGCTCCTCGCACAGGTGCTCGGGGCTGCCGCCGTGGTCGAGCGCCTCGATGGCCTCGATCGTCTCGTAGGTCTCCTCGAGGAGATGTCTCGCCAACGTGCGATGGGTCTGGGCGGCCTTCCAGCCACACTCCGCGCGCAGCCGCGTCATCATCTCGACGAGCTCGACCAGCGCGGACTCCTCAGCAGCCGGCCCAGAGACCGGCCCAGAGACCGGCCCAGAGACCGGCCCAGGGACCGGCCCAGTCACCGCTCAGCCGCACTTCTGGCTGGCCGGGAGACCCGTCACCCACTTCGCGTCGAGCTGGGCGGCGCTGCCGCCCTTGGCGAAGGTCGAGCTGGCCCGGGAGACGGAGCCGTCGCCGCCACCGCCCGGGAAGCCGTTCTTGTCGGGGGCGTAGCGCGGGTCGGTGTCGATGTCGGACTTCCTCAAGAAGGCGTCCCTGGCCTGCAGGCCTGCGTTCAGGAGCTGGTCGAGGTTCTGCAGGTTGGGCTGGGTCCCGGTGGCCTTGCTGCCCACCTGGACGAGGATCGCGCGGCCCTTGGACCACTCCTTGAAGACGTCGGTGAACTCCTCACGCGCCTTCCGGGGCAGCGGCTTGAAGACCGGCTCGACCTGACCGAGGAACCCGGCGGCGAGCACCCTGTCGGCGGTGACCTTCTCGGACTCGCCGAACTGCTGGCTCAGCTCGGCGTCCATGAGCAGCCCGAGGGACTCCTGACGGACGCGTGCCGCGGAGGTGGCGGGAGCCGATCCGGCCTTGGTCAGGGTGCCTCGCAGGACGCACTGCGCCTCGGAGAGGGCGTTGACCTGGTCGTCGGTGATCTTGGTGCCGTTGACCACCGAGGCGGCGCCAGGGGTCAGCGCGCCGCAGCCGCTGAGCAGGAGCAGCGCCACGACGGATGCTGGGGCTGCCCAGACCCGGGTCCCACCTCGGAGCTTCACGTTCCGGTCTCCTCACTGCCGCGCCTGGCGACACCGTTCTTCTGGCTGTCTGGTTCGATCACGCTGTCGATCACCAACCGCGCCCAGTCGAGGAGCTCCTCGTCCCGAGGTCCCTCGGCTCCGAAGCCGACCGGCTGAGGTCGTGGCACCAGCATCGTACGCACGGGCTCCTTGTAGAGGCTTTTCGGGTGCAGCCGGTTCAGGCGGATGACCCGGGACTCGGGCAGGTCGACGGGATGGAAGCGGATGTACTTGCCCTGCGCCGTGACCTCCGAGATCCCGGCGTCGCGGCAGCGGGTCCGGAAGCTGGCCACCGAGAGCAACCGCGAGACGGGGTCGGGCGGGGTGCCGTAGCGGTCGACCAGCTCGTCGCGCAGGAGCGTGACGTCCTCGTCGGAGCGCACCTCTGCCATCCGCTTGTAGATCTCGAGCCGCAACCGCTCGCTCTGGATGTAGTCGTGCGGCAGGTGGGCGTCGATCGGCATCTCGATCTTGACCTCGACCGCCTGCTCGGCCGACGGACCGTCCTGGCGGAACTCGTTGACGGCCTCGCCGACGAGGCGGACGTAGAGGTCGAACCCGACGTCGGCGATGTGTCCCGACTGTTCGCCACCGAGCAGGTTGCCCGCGCCCCGGATCTCGAGATCCTTCATCGCGATCGCCATGCCGCCCCCGAGGTCGGAGTGCTGGGCCAGCGTCGCGAGACGCTCGTGGGCGGTCTCGGTCAGCGGCTTGTCCGGCGGGTAGAGGAAGTAGGCGTAGGCCCGCTCGCGGCTGCGACCCACCCGACCACGCAGCTGGTGGAGCTGGGAGAGGCCCAGGGTGTCGGAGCGCTCGATGATCATGGTGTTGGCGTTGGAGACGTCGAGCCCGGACTCCACGATGGTGGTGCACACGAGGACGTCGAAGCGCTTCTCCCAGAAGTCGAGCATCACCTGCTCGAGCTGGTGCTCCCCCATCTGGCCGTGGGCGGTGGCCACCCGGGCCTCGGGGACGAGCTCCTTGATCTTCATCGCGGCCTTCTCGATGGACTGCACCCGGTTGTGGATGTAGAACACCTGGCCGTCGCGGAGCAGCTCACGGCGTACGGCGGCGGTCACCTGACGGTCCTCGTAGGCGCCTACGTAGGTGAGCACCGGGTGGCGCTCCTCGGGCGGGGTGGCGATGGTCGACATCTCGCGGATGCCGGTGATGGCCATCTCGAGGGTGCGCGGGATCGGGGTCGCGGACATGGAGAGCACGTCGACGCTCGTGCGCAGGCGCTTCATCTGCTCCTTGTGCTCGACGCCGAAGCGCTGCTCCTCGTCGACGATGATCAGCCCGAGGTCCTTCATCTTGATGTCGGGGTTCAGCAGCCGGTGGGTGCCGATGACGATGTCGACGCTGCCGTCGCTGAGCCCCTCGATGATCTCGCGGGCCTCCTTGTCGGTCTGGAACCGGCTCAGCGGCTTCAGGGTGACCGGGAACCCGCTCATGCGCTCGGCGAAGGTGGCGAAGTGCTGCGTGACGAGCAGCGTCGTCGGGACGAGCACGGCGACCTGCTTGCCCTCCTGCACGGCCTTGAACGCGGCACGGACGGCGATCTCGGTCTTGCCGTAGCCGACGTCGCCGCAGACGAGCCGGTCCATGGGTACGACGCGGCGCATGTCGGCCTTGACCTCCTCGACCGTGCTCAGCTGGTCGGGTGTCTCGTGGAACGGGAAGGCGTCCTCGAGCTCGGTCTGCCACGGGGTGTCGGGGCCGAACGCGTGCCCCTTGGTGGCCTGCCGCGCGGCGTACAGCTTGATCAGCTCGGCGGCGATCTGGCGCACGGCCTTCTTGGCGCGACCCTTGCGCCTGGCCCAGTCGGCGCCGCCCAGGCGGTCGAGGCTCGGCATGTCGCCGCCGACGTACCTGGTCACCTGGTCGAGCTGGTCGGTGGGGACGTAGAGGCGGTCCGGGGGCGCACCGCGCTTGGACGCGCCGTACTCCAGGACGAGGTACTCGCGGGTGGCGCCCTGCACGACGCGCTGCTTCATCTCGACGTAGCGTCCGACGCCGTGCTGCTCGTGCACGACATAGTCTCCGGCGCTCAGCTCCAGCGGGTCGATCTGCTTCTTGCGTCGCGCGGGCATGCGCCGCATGTCCTTGGTCGAGGAGCGCTGGCCCACGATGTCGTCGCCCGTGACCAGCGCGAGCTGCCGGGTCTCGTCCACCAGCCCGTGGGCCAGGCTGC
>JBKJON010000561.1:0-4742 GCA_046595715.1 Marmoricola sp. | reverse complement strand
ATCGAGGTTGCCTCGGGCGCGCTCGTAGTGCTCGGTGGTTCGTGGGTCGGCATGCCGGGCGAGGATCTGGGCGTCCCGGAGCGGGACACCGGCGTAGAGGGCATTGGTGATCGCTGCGTGGCGCAGCGAGTGCGGGCTGATGTGACGGGGAGTGCCGAGGTAGACGGGCTCGGTCGAAAGAAAGGACCTCAGGCCATCTCGGGGACGTGCAGGTGTGCGTAGGCGAGGTCGAACTCGTGGACGTCGACGATCTCACCGCCGGCGTCGCTCGCGGCCCGGCTGCGCATGTCGTGGGCTGCCGAGCGACTCGCCTCCATCGCGGCGCGGGTTTCCCAGGCCGTGGTCGCGCAACCCAGGCCGGCGGACCGATCGCTCAGCAGGCTGGCGCTGCAGAAACCAGCGGTGCGCTCGAGCTCAGGAAGGATCGCGACCCTGAACGTCTCCGTCATGGCGTCGAGGTCACCCTGCAGCCAGCTAACTCGGCAGCACTCGCCGTGATGGGTGCGGTGCATGACGGCAATCTCCCACGCGTCGACCTGCATGGAGGCGCCCAGAATGTCGCGCCCGCGATCGCGGATCGGGCGAAGTTGGGCGTCGCTCGCGAACATGGCCGCCTCGTCCTTCCATGAACTTGTTGCGATGCACTGCCCGGTCTCGCGGTCGACCAGCATCGAGAGGCCCATACAACTCTCGATCTTGCCCAGCATCGGCCCGGCCTCGTTCGCGACGAACACGATGCCCGCGTCGATGTTCTCGGGCCTCCCGTTGAATGTGGTGGAACGTGCGTGCATGGCCCACTCCTCTCGGACGGGGCGGTGCCCGGTCCGGCACCGCCGGTTGATGCCTGCTTACTCTCCTGGGCGCGCGGATGCCAGACCCGCTCTGCGGTTCCTCGGTCTGTCGGGCCAACACGCACCAGTTCCCATCAGCCTGCGCGCGAGACGGAGCGGAGAGGATCGCCTGCGCGACGTGCAGCGGCGTGACGCATTCCTTGGCGACACCGACACTTCTGTCTGATCCGAGATCGGCAGTGGTCCACTGGCGGTGGAAAGCGCGCCAATGAGCCTAGTGCTGCTCCCTAGCAGGTCCCGCGCCAGCGAAATGGGCCCACCCTGTCAGAGTCCGAGTCCCGACTCGCTGCCCTTCTCTCGGCCTTGCACGCGAATCCGGCGCGTCATCCGGGACATGTCGCCGCTGGGCCTGGTGTCGCCCATGCGGCGGCGTTTGACGTCCATCCGAATGGCTACGGCGAAGACGGCGACCAGGATGACGATGAGTGTGATGAACATCGGGGACATAACGTCCTCCCTCCGAGCGCACCGACCGGCGGACTCGATCCATTGTGCTCCTGCCCGAGTGTGGTGACCAAGACAAATCCGGCGCCGTCCTTCTTGGAGGTCAGTGAGTCGATCGGTCATCCGCAGCGGCATCGGACGCGTGCGCGCCGGGCGCCCATCAACGACTTGGTCGAGGTGACTTTACGATTGGCGGTGTTGCCTACCTGCGTGCCGCCAGCAACGAGGTGCAGGTTCTCGCCTGGCGCCTTCGCGCCGTCACACCGACCCGTCATCCTCTCGTGCGAACGCCGCGTCGAGGAGTTCGGCGGTCAGCGGATTCACCTGCTCGTTGCGTCGGATGTAGTGCTCGATCGTCACCTCGGGGTCGGTGTGTCCGAGCAGCTCCGAGGCGAGGTTCAGGCTGGCCTGCTCGTTGATGACCGTCGCGACGGTGCGGCGGAACATGCGCGGGCTGACGCCCTCGATCCCGGCGTCGCCGAGCACCTTGCGGAGATGGCGTCGCACATTGGCCGTGGTCAGCGGGGTTCCCTCCCGGCTGCCGAAGACCAGCGCGTCCAGTGAGTGGTCCGGCCATGATCGCCAGCCGGCGCCGGAGCGCCTCGGCAGTGAAGGACGGCAATGCAGTCACCCGGTTGGAGCGGTCTGGCTTGGGGTGCTCTTGGCGATAGGTCCCGACGCCGCGCTCGGAGATCATCGTGCCGCAGATGCGCAGCGTGGCCGCCTTCGACGAACTCAGACCCGCTATCTGACCATCACGGGCCCAAGATCTCGCGTCGGCATGGCCTGCGATCGAACAACGCAACAGAGCCATCCGTGGCGAGCCGGGCCTGGTCGATGGCGAACTCCCGGGGTGGGAACCGTCCCAGGCGGGTGTCTCGTCACGGTCGACCTGAAGTCGGTCACGGATTCCGTCCACGCTGTCCATGGTGAGGCACCTCCAACCGAGTCACCTCGATCCCATCCCTCCTGACCGTCCATGTTCAGGTCGTCCGGGACTGCGCCGGCTCGGCTCCGATCTTCGCCTCGTCCGCGGCTGCCTTGGCGACCTCGGCGACGCGCACCGACTCGCCCCTGACCGCCTGGGGTCGCACCACCGGGCCGAGGGCTCCGGTCGAGGCGGTCCGCGGAGCCGGCACCGGACTCGTGGCGCCCTTGTCCGAGGTGAAGGCCGCCGTCACGGTCCGCAACGCCTCGGTCAGCTCGCCCGGGATCACGAAGTAGCCGTTGCCGTGCTCGGCGAGGCGAGGAAGCATCTCGAGGTACTTGTAGGCGAGCACCTTCGGGTCGGCGTCGTTGGCGTGCACCGACTGGAACACCCGCTCCAGCGCCGTCGCCTCGCCATCGGCCTCGAGGATCATCGCCTGCTGGCGGCCCTCCGCCTCGAGGATCATCTTTTTGCGGGTGCCCTCCGCTGTGAGCACCAGAGACTGCCGCTCCCCCTCGGCGTGGAGGATCACCGCACGCTTGTCGCGCTCGGCCCTCATCTGCTTCTCCATGGCTTCCTTGATGCTGGTCGGGGGGTCGATCTCCTTGATCTCCACCCGGTTCACCCTGATCCCCCACTTGCCCGTGGCGTCGTCGAGCACTTCTCGCAGCCTGATGTTGATGGTCTCCCGCGAGGTGAGGGTGCTCTCGAGGTCCATCGACCCGATCAGGTTTCGCAGCGTCGTGACAGTGAGCTGGTCGATCGCCTGCAGGTAGTTCACCACCTCGTACGCCGCCGCCCGCGGGTCGGTGATCTGGTAGTAGAGGACGGTGTCGATGGAGACCACGAGGTTGTCCTCGGTGATGACCGGCTTCGGGTCCGAGGAGTAGACGTGCTCGCGGACGTCGAGCTTGGTGTTCACCCGGTCAACGAGCGGGATGATCAAGTTGAGCCCGGGCTGCAGAGTCCTCTGGTAGCGGCCCAACCGCTCGATGTTGTACCGCCTGGCCTGCGGGACGATGCGGATCGCCGAGGCCACCACGAAGGCAACGAGGGCTGCGAGAATTGCGATCGGTACCAACAGTTCCATCGTGCTCACCCTTCTCTGGGCCGGGGTTCCGGCAACGCCTCACGCGGATGCACGAGGGCGGTAGCGCCATCGATCTTGAACACGTCGACACGCACCCCCGGCGGGATCACCAGGTCCTCGTCGTACGCTCGCGCCGACCAGTCCTCCCCGGAGAGGTGCACCAGCCCACCGGTCGCGCTGACCTCGCGGGTGACCACAGCCGAGCGGCCGACCAGGGCGTCGCTGCCTTCACGCCAGATCGGCGGGAGCGCGAGCTGCCGCTTGACGATCGGGCGGACCGCCACGAGACCGGCCCCGCTGCTGACGGCGAAGGCGAGAAGCTGGATGGTGATCGGGGCCCCGAGACCGGCAGCGACCGACGCGACCAGGGCTGCGCTCGCCAAGAGGCCGAACACCAGCGTCAGCGTGGAGAACTCTGCCACGCCGAGGAGAATCGCTGCTACCAGCCAGAAAACCCACCACATGAGATCACCCATCCGCAAGGGATGTTCTTCCATCGTACGGGCGCGGGCGCAAACCGACCCTCGCGAGTTCTGGATCAGGCGCCAGGCCGTAACCGTGCTGGTCGGCTTCGACCTGCTGGGAGCCTCACAGGTCGCCGCCGTCATGACCTGGGTGGTGATCGTCGTACGTGAGCCGGCCCGGCACGAACCGGGCCGGTCGGAACGCCTGCGTGGGGCGTCGACGGCTGCGCGATCAGGCCAGCGTCGGCAGCTTGGAGAGCGAGTCGGCCAGGGCTGACTGGATATCGGCGTCGTCCCACAGGTGGTCGACGACGTTGCCGGACAGGTAGGCGTCGTAGGCGGGGAGGTCGAGATGGCCGTGCCCGCACAGCGCGGTCACGATCACCTTCTCCTCGCCAGTCTCCTTGCAGCGCAACGCCTCCTCGACGGTCGCCGCGAGCGCGTGCGTCGGCTCGGGGGCGGGAACGATGCCCTCCGTGCGGGCAAACAGCACCCCGGCAGCGAAGCATTCGGTTTGCGGCTTGGAGACCGCCTCCATCTCACCGGTCTCGTAGAGGTGGCTGATCAGCGGGCTCATGCCGTGGTAGCGCAGGCCACCGGCATGGATCGGATCAGGCACGAAGTCGTGGCCCAGAGTGTGCATCTTCATCAACGGCGTCAGACCTGCGGTGTCCCCGAAGTCGTAGGCGTAGGTGCCCTTGGTCAGCGAGGGGCACGCAGCCGGCTCCACCGCCAGCACGGACGGGTTCATCCGGCCCGCCCACTTCTCCCTCAGGAACGGGAACATCAACCCGCCGAAGTTCGACCCACCACCGGTGCAACCGATCAGAAGGTCTGGGGTCTCCCCCGCCCGGGCGAGCTGGAGCAGCGCCTCCTCGCCGATGATGGTCTGGTGCATCAGCACGTGGTTGAGCACGCTTCCCAGCGCGTAGTTCGAGGTCGGGTCCTGGGCCGCGACCTCCACG
>JBKJON010000324.1:0-10760 GCA_046595715.1 Marmoricola sp. | reverse complement strand
TCAGTTCGAGGACGCACAGAGAGCGGTCCCCCGTGCCCGTCACCCTCGCAGCCCGAACTGGTAGTCCTTGTGGCCGCAGTCAGACGCCCGCAGATACGGCCGTCACCGCGTCACCGGTCAGGTCCAGCAGCCGCTCGGCAGCGGCCACAAGGACTACCAGTTCGGGCTGCGAGGGTGACGGGCACGGGGGACCGCTCTCTGTGCGTCCTCGAACTGATAGTTCGTCGGGCCAGGCGTCACTGGCGACCCCGACCTTGGCATATCCGGAATGATCACGTGCATAACCCCACTGAGCGTTCTACCGATCTCGGCAGGACAGATCATGTGCATGACCACTACGAGGGCGCTCATCGACCCGGGGCCATGCCGTGCTCCGGACCGGGAAGTCACGGTCGGAATCGCCGACGAGTGGCTCGGGTGCCGATCTCGGTCCTCAGGGCAGGAGGTCCAGGTACTTCTTGCGAGCCGGCATGGCGTGGATGACCATCTCATCGCCGCCCTTGAAGACCAGCACCACCGTCTCCAGCAGCCGGGCACTGGTGTCGAAACCCAGGCGCAGCCGCCCGGTCGGGTGGGCCGCCCTCGTCGAGAGGCTCGATCCACAAGACCACTCTGCCGCCTGGATTGCATCCTCCGATGAGACTCCGTGCTTGAGCGCGCTCGGGTGGACCTTCACTCAGCGAAGTGGGCCAGCGCAGCCCGGATCGCCTCAGACCTGCTCATGTCGCTCTTGGCTGCGGCCACGTCAAGAGCCTCGAGTTCCTCGACGGTCAGCCGCACCGCCACAACCTGCATCGGTTCAGCCCCACGACCCGGACGCCCACGACCCCGACGCGTCACTTCATCAACGTCGTATCCCGCTTCGGCCTCGTCGGCCCACTTCTCGATCTGCTCCTCGCTCACCACACGCATATCGTATAACGAAAATAAGGGCAGCTTCAGAGGCACACGCAAGTCGACCCAATGGCTCGCGACTACCTCCGCCAGATCACCGCGGATCCGCGATATGAGTGCGCGCAGATCGCTGGCCCAGCGCGACCCCGCCGAATCTTCGCGCACCATGGTGCGCCAAGGAACGAAGGCGCCGCATTGCTGACCTGCGGAAATGGGCCAGATCAGTAGTACCAGGGGTACGGCGACCAGTCGGGCTCGCGCTTCTCGAGGAACTGGTCTCGTCCTTCCTGGGCCTCGTCGGTCATGTAGGCCAGACGTGTGGTCTCGCCGGCGAAGAGCTGCTGGCCGACCAGTCCGTCGTCGATCATGTTGAAGGAGTACTTCAGCATCCGCTGGGCGGTCGGGCTCTTGCCGTTGATCCGGGCGCCCCACTCCAGGGCCACCTTCTCCAGCTCGGCGTGCGGGACGACCTTGTTCACCGCTCCCATCCGGTGGGCGTCCTCCCCGGAGTACTCGTCGCCGAGGAAGAAGATCTCCCGGGCGAACTTCTGGCCCACCTGGCGGGCGAGGTACGCCGACCCGAAGCCGCCGTCGAAGCTGCCGACGTCGGCGTCGGTCTGCTTGAACCGGCCGTGCTCGGCGCTGGCCAGGGTGAGGTCGGAGACGACGTGGAGGGAGTGGCCCCCACCCGCGGCCCAGCCGTTGACCAGACAGATGACGACCTTGGGCATGAACCGGATCAACCGCTGGCACTCCAGGATGTGCAGGCGGCCGAGCCGGGCCTGCTCGGCGGGGACCCGGCTGTCGCGATGCTCACCGGCGGTCCCGTCCTCGTACTGGTAGCCCGCCCTGCCCCGGATGCGCTGGTCGCCGCCCGTGCAGAAGGCCCACTTTCCGTTCTTCTCGCTGGGTCCGTTCCCGGTGAGCAGGACACAGCCGACGTCGCTCGTCGTACGCGCGTGCTCGAGGACCCGCAGCAGCTCGTCGACGGTGTGCGGCCGGAAGGCATTGAGGACGTCCGGGCGGTCGAAGGCGATGCGCACGGTGCCGTGCCGCTTCGCCCGGTGGTAGGTCAGGTCGGTCAGGTCGCCGAAGCCGGGAACGTCGTCCCAGTCGGCCCGGTCGAAGATCTCGCTGACTCCCTCGATGGCACTCATGCCCCGAACACTAGTGAGGGTGGAATCCGCGTCTGACTCATGGTGTTGTGGCGGCATGACTCTTCAAGGTGAATACGTCCCGAGCAAGGCGCAGTGGGTGCGCGACCAGGTCGAGAAGTTCGAGGCCACCGACGGGGCCGAGGCGAACACCCTCCCCGGCAGCAACGACCCGATCGTCGTCATCACCTCGGTCGGGGCGAAGTCGGGCAACCTCCGCAAGAACCCGGTGATGCGGGTGGAGCGCGACGGCGTGTACGTCGCCATCGCCTCGAAGGGCGGTGCCGACGAGCACCCGGAGTGGTACTACAACTTCGTCGAGCACCCTGAGGTCGACCTGCAGGACGGTGCCACCAAGAAGACCTACCGGGTGGAGCGGGTCGAGGGCGACGAGCGCGCCGACCTCTGGAAGCTGTCCGTCGACACCTGGGCCACCTACGCGGAGTACCAGAAGAAGACGGAGCGGGAGATCCCGGTCTTCAAGCTCACGCCCCTCGACTGACGAGGTCTGAGGCGTCCCCACGCCACCACCAACGGCAGGCTCAGCTCGAGATCGAGGTGGCCAACGCGGCGAGGTGGCACAGGCGGGCGATCTCCGAGTCGAGGATCTCGGGACCTCCCCGACGGGCGATCACGATCATCTCGTCCTCCTCGAACGAGCAGCCGGCGACGAGCATCGCCGACATCCGCTCGGGCACCTCGATGCGTCGGCCCCGCTTGAGGTCGAGCGGCCAGTGCATCTCGGCCGGGATCTCGGAGGGTGCGGCAGGAGAGCCGTGCATCACCTTGGCGCCATCGCCGACGCGGCGCACACGCACGGCCCAGTCGACCACGAAGGTCGCCGGCAGCAGGTCCACGAGGGTGTCCCGGGCCGCCCCGGGGTCCGACGTCATCGCCTCGACCACCTCGAGGTCACGCGTGAGGTTCGAGCCGGCGCCGTAGTGCGAGATCCAGAGGACCTGCACGTCCTCGAGCGCCGTACAGGCCGAGACGATGCTGTCCGGCATCACCCCGGACTCGGTGACGAGGAAGACGTCGTCGATGGCACGGCCGCCGTGCGTTCGCTCGACGATCTCGATCGCATCGATGTTGCCACCGGCCGAACCGATGGCCGACGCCAGCCGCCCCAGCGAACCGGGGACGTCGGGCAGCTCCACGCGGAGCAGATAGGACATGGGGCGACCCTAACCAGTGCGTGTTTCTTCGCGATGTCGTCTCACCGGACGAGCTTGATGTTGAAGTCTGCAGTACCGATGCTGCCCATCAGCCTCACCCAGAGACCCATCCACATCTCGAGGCCTCGCGCGTTGTGCAGTCCGTCGAGCTCGACGACGTCTCGCCACCCCAGCTCGCGGAGCAGCCCCACCACGAGCTGCCGCGCCTCGGGGTCGTCACCCGCGGCGAAGATCGTGGTGTCGCCGTCGCCGAGCCCACCGGGGTCGACCATGACGGCCGCGGTCACCGTGTTCAGGGCCTTGACCACCCTGGACCCGGGGAACGCGCGCTGGATCTGCTCGGCCAGGGAGTCGGTGTCCTTGACGAACAACGTCGGAGGGAATCCCCGGGAGAAGTCGAGGGGGTTGGACACGTCCAGCACCACCTTGCCGGCGAGGTGATCCGAACCGACCTCCCCCAGGGCCACCACACTGGCCCGCCCGCTGGTGGCATTGACGACCAGATCCGTGTCGGCGGCGACGATCCCGAGAGGTCTCAGCGGAAGCTCCAGCGAGACCCACTCCTCACGTGCGGCGGTCTCCGCGGGGTTCCGCGTGCCCACGACGACGTCGTGCCCCACCTGGGCGAGCGCGCCCGCCAGGGTCCGGCCGACGACGCCCGTACCGATGATGGCGATCCTCATGAGGACGAGCGTAGGACTTCTCGAAGGCCACCGGGAGAGGCCCGTGCAGCACTGGTCGATTCGTCCGTCTCCTAGTGTGTGTCCATGAGCCGCATCCTTGTCACCGGCGCCACCGGCTTCATCGGTCGCCGCCTCGTCCCCGCCCTGCTGGAAGAGGGACACGAGGTGCGCGCGATGACACGCCACCCCGAGTCGTACCGAGGAGCCGGGGATCCGGTCGCGGGAGACGTCAACGACCGCGATTCGCTGATGGGACCCCTCGAGGGCGTCGACGTGGCGTACTACCTCGTCCACTCGCTCGACGATGCCGACTTCGAGCGCAAGGACGCCGAGGCGGCACGAGCCTTCGCCAGCGCGTCGGAGGCCCAGGGCGTCAAGCAGATCGTCTACCTCGGTGGTCTCGGGGACGACGGGGAGCTCTCGGCCCACCTGCGTTCTCGGCGAGAGGTCGAGTACCTGCTCGCCCGCGGCGGAGTGCCGACCACGGCCCTGCGCGCGGCCATCGTGGTCGGGGCGGGCGGAATCTCGTGGGAGATCACCCGTCAGCTCGTCAAGAACCTGCCCGCGATGGTGGTCCCGAAGTGGGCGGCGACCAGGACCCAACCGGTCGCCGTCGACGATGTGACCCGCTACCTCGTGGGCGTCTGCGGCCAGGAGGCCGCGATGGGCCAGACCTTCGAGATCGGCGGACCCGACCAGCTGACCTACATCGACATGCTGCGGGTGGCTGCCAAGCTCGACACCGGCCGAAACGTGCCGATCATCCAGGTCCCCGTCCTGAGCCCGGGCCTGTCCTCGCGGTGGCTGGCGCTGGTGACCGACGTCGACGTCACCACCGGCCGCAACCTGATCGACTCCATGGGGGTCGAGGTGGTCGTGAGCGAGCAGCGCATCCGCGAGATCGTGCCCGGCGAGCCCCTGGGGTACGCCGAGGCGGTGCGCCGGGCGCTGGAGGAAGACCAGCCGACCTGACATCTCGGGCGGGGTTCTTGTGCGTTGCCTGACGTGCGTTGATGTGGGAACGCTCCAGAGCGCCCCAGAGCGCCACGGATCCCCGGGTGCCCGGGGCCCCCTCAGCCCCCTGAGCCCACCATCGGGGGCAGGATCGCGGGCAGGGCGTAGAGCATCGTCACCGACCAGACGAGGTGGGTGAGCACGGGGGCGAGGATGCCGCCGCTGGCTCGGCGTTCGAGTCCGACGACCACGCCGAGCACCAGCGCCGCGAAGGCGAGCATGACGTTGCCGGTGGCAGCGGTGGCGATGGCGTAGGCGACGGCCGTGATCGGGACCTGACGCTGCCGGATCGCGGCGTACAGACCGCCCCGGAAGAAGAGCTCCTCGGCGATCCCGTTCAGCACGGTGACCAGGAGCAGCAGCGAGGCCGAGGACCCTTCGCCCGCGTAGTCGAGCACCGCGCGCACCTGGTCGGCCAACGGGGTGATGAGCCGGACGACGAAGGCACCGATGACGAAGACGCCGGACAGCCCGAGGCCCACGAGGATCGGTTGGACGATCGGTCGCGCAGCGGCGGTCTCGTCGATGCCGATGCGGCCGAGGTGGATCGGCCCGGACGCGAAGGCCCCGACCGTCCAGACCAGCGCGAGCAGCAGGGTCGCTCCGTAGAACTCCTTGCTGCCGGGGTCGGTCCGGCCCAGCGCGAAGGCCAGAACCGCCGCACCGACCACGACCACGACGCCACTGACGATCTGGCGGCGACGGAACTCACGGTCTGACTGCCGGTGGTCCCGGGGTGTCATGTCCCAGAGCGTCTGGCGCAGCTGGAGTCCGAGGCGTCGCATTCAACGACAGTATCCACCGGTGGGTGAGCACAAACGTGCCGGTGGCCAGTCTCACAGGTGTCTTCCCGCCCCCTCGTAGGGTCATGGGATGACGTCGATCATGTGGTTCCGGCGCGACCTGCGGCTGCGCGACAACCCGGCCCTGCGCGAGGCGACGGCCGACGGCCCGGTCCTGGGCCTGTTCGTGCTCGAGCCCGGGCTGTGGAGGAACGCCGGACCCGCGCGCCGCGCCTGGCTGGCGGCCAGCCTCCGGTCCCTCGACGAGTCGATGGACGGGCATCTGTGCCTGCGCCTCGGCCAGGCGCGCTCGGTCGTGCCGCGGACAGCCGCCGAGGTCGGGGCCGACCAGGTGCACGTCTCCAACGACTTCACGCCCTACGGCCGGTCCCGCGACAAGGACGTCGTCGAGGCCCTCCCGGACGGGGTCTCGGGAGTCGCGACGGGGACGCCGTACGCCGTGCCCCCCGGCACCGTGGTGAACGGGTCGGGGGATCCCTACAAGGTGTTCACGCCGTTCAGCCGGGCGTGGCGGGCCCACGGCTGGGACGACCCGCAGCACGCACCCCGCAACGTGAGCTGGGTCGCCGCCGACGACGACAAGCGGGTCGCTGCGATGCTCGACAAGGCGCTCGACGAGGCCCCCGAGGCGATGCCCACGCCGGGTGAGGACGCGGCCTGGAGACGGTTTCGCAGCTTCCTGGACAGCGACGTCGAGGGCTACGACGAGCATCGCAACGATCCGGGAGCCGACCGCACGTCGCGGCTCTCGCCGTACCTCAAGCTCGGCGTCGTCCACCCGCGTCAGCTGCTCGCGGAGACGGCTGGTTCACCCAGCGCGGGGGCGCGGACCTTCGAGTCCGAGCTGGCCTGGCGAGAGTTCTACGCCGACGTGCTCCACCAGCACCCGGCCTCGGCCTGGGAGGACCTGCGGCCGGTGGCGGGTCTGACCTACGACGACCACGAGGACGCGGTCGAGGCCTGGCGGACGGGCACCACGGGCTTCCCGATCGTGGACGCCGGCATGCGCCAGCTCCTCGCGGAGGGCTGGATGCACAACCGGGTCCGGATGATCACGGCCAGCTTCCTGACCAAGGACCTGCACGCCTGGTGGCCGGTCGGGGCACGACACTTCCTGGACCACCTCGTCGACGGCGACCTCGCCTCCAACAACCACGGCTGGCAGTGGGTCGCCGGGACCGGGACCGACGCCGCGCCGTACTTCCGGGTCTTCAACCCGATCACCCAAGGGCTCAAGTTCGATCCCCGGGGTGACTACGTACGCCGCTGGGTGCCCGAGCTGGCCCACCTCTCCGGCAAGGCCGTGCACGAACCGTGGGATGCCGAGGGGGGCTACTCCCACGGCTACCCGCAGCGGATCATCGACCACGCCGAGGAGCGTCAGGTCGCCCTGGAGCGCTACCAGCGGGGCCGAGGCTGAAGGTCGCCACGACCTCGTGACGCGGGCGCCCGCGCGGCCCCTCACCGAGGTGCGAGGCGACCAGGGCGATCTCCTCGACCACCCACGGGGCGCCGTCGTAGGCGGCGAGGAGGCGGACCCAGCTGCTCGCCTCGACCGGGCGGTTCATCCGTGCGAGGGTGAGGTGGGGCCGGAAGCGCTGGCCGTCGACCGTGACGCCGGCCGTGCTCATCGCGGTCCTGGCTCCGGTGGCAAGCCGGCCCAGCTCGTCCACATCGGTCTCGAGACCCGCATAGAGCACTCTGGCGCGGGTGGCGTCGGGGAACGCTCCGCCGCCGGTGACCCGCATCGTCATGCTCGACCGCTTCTGCGCCGCCGTGGCGAGGCGGTCGAGGAGACCGTCGTACGCCCGGTCCGGGACGTTCTCCGCGAACGCGAGCGTCACGTGCCACTGGTCGGAGGACGTCCACCTGAACGGCGTGGCGTCTCGTCGGGGAGCGAGGAACTCGTCGAGGTCCTCGACCACGTCATCGGGGGGAACGACCGCCACGAACATCCGCACACGACCAGTCTCCCCGAACTACGCTCGCGCGCATGACCACTGAGACGCCGTCCGAGGATGCTCCGCAGAACACGACCCCGGTCACCCCCGACGAACGGCTCGCTGCTGCGGTCCAGGCGCAACAGCTTGCCGCCGTGCTCGACCGCCGGATCGCCGCCGCCCAGGACCGGGCGGAGGCAAGTGCGACCAGCGCGACGGCCGCTGCCGTCACACTGTCCAGGGAGGAGCGCGACGTCACGGCCCTGGACTCGCTCTCCTGGAGCCGGATCCTGTCCACCCTCCGCGGCTCGCGCACCAGTGACCTGGACCGCGAGAAGGCCGAGGCCGAGGCCGCCCGCTACACCGCGGGCGTGGCCCGGGCCTGCTCCGCCTCGGACCGGGACGAGGCGCGGGCGCTGCAGGCGCAGCGTGCCGCCCTGGGGGACGTAGGCCTGGCCCACGAGGAGGCGCTGGTGGCCAAGGAGCACTGGCTCGGGCAACGAGACGATCCGTCCGCGCGCCGGTTGGCGGAGATCGCCGTCGAGCGAGGCACCCTCGACGCCGAGGACAGGGAGAGCCGGGAGGCGTACGACGCCGGGGTCGCGGCCCACCGACACCTCACCCAGGCGGCCGTGACGCTGGACAGCGCGCGGTCCTGGTCGTCGTGGGACACCTTCGGCGGCGGTGGGCTGTTCACCGACCTGATGAAGTACGACCGCCTCGACGACGTCGGCCGTGAGCTGAGCGCGGCCGAGAAGTCCCTGCGCGCCTTCACCAACGAGCTGGCCGACGTCCACCTCCCTGCGGCTGCGCTCCTCGACATCGACTCGCTGACCTCGACCTTCGACGTCTGGTTCGACAACATCTTCACCGACTGGGCGGTACGCGAACGGATCATCGACGCCCAGAGGAAGGTGACCTGTGCGGTCGCCGAGGTCGCCACCACCGTCGACCGGATCCGGGAGCGGCGTAGCGAGATCGCGGCCCGCCTGGAGGAGCTCGCCACCGAGCGGGCGGTCCTGCTGGGTGGGTGAGGTCGGGTTTTCGGACAGGGTGGTGCACCGGTCCTGGTCGGTGCGGGTGCGGTACCCGGCGTAGGACAACCGGGTCAGGGGCCCCACCGAGGAGACCGAAGTCCGGTTGCTTCCGTCGCCACCCACTGCGTGCGACATATCGGGCGGGGTTCACGGGCCACCCCATGACGTTCCCGGGCGTTGCAGCGGCCTCGAGCGTCAGGCTTCCCCGGGTACCCCTGCAGCGGCAGTAGCCCCCTACAGCCCCAGATCCCGGCCGATCAGCTCCTTCATGATCTCGTTCGACCCGGCCCAGATCTTCGAGACCCGGGCGTCGCGCCAGGCACGGGCGACGCGGTACTCGTTCATGTAGCCGTAGCCGCCGTAGAGCTGGACGCAGTGGTCGAGGACGTCGTTCTGGATGTCGGCGGCCCACCACTTCACCTTGGCCGCGTCGATCGGGGTGAGCTGGCCCTCGGTGTGCGCCAGGACGGCCTGGTCGAGGTAGGCCTGGGTGACCTCGACCTTGGTGACCAGCTCGGCGGCGAGGAACTTGTTGTGCTGGAAGGACCCGATCGCCTGGCCGAACGCCTTGCGCTCCTTGATGTAGACCAAGGTCTCCTCGAGGATCTGCGCGGCCTGGGCGAGGTTTCCCACGGCGTTGGACAGACGCTCCTGCGGAAGCCAGTTCATCATGTGGATGAAGCCCTGGTCGAGCTCGCCGATGAGGTTGTGGCCGGGGATCCTGACGTCCGCGAAGTTGAGCTCGGCGGTGTCGGACTCGTCCTGACCGGCCTTGTCGAGCTTGCGGCCACGGGTGAAGCCGTCCATGCCGGTCTCGACGGCGAACAGCGAGATGCCCTTGGCCCGCTTCTCCGGCGACGTGCGGGCGGCGACCACGACGAGGTCGGCGGAGTAGCCGTTGGTGATGAAGGTCTTGGAGCCGTTGAGGACCCAGTCGTCGCCGTCGCGCACCGCGGTCGACTTCAGGTTGGCGAGGTCCGAGCCCCCGGACGGCTCGGTCATGCCGATCGCGCACACGAGGTCGCCGGTGACGAAGCCAGGCAGCCAGCGCTCGCGCTGCTCCTCGGTGGTCAGCTCGACGAGGTAGGGCGCAACGATGTCGGAGTGGATGCCCAGGCAGGAACCCAGCGATATCGAGACCTTCGCGAGCTCCTCGGCCAGCACCGCGTTGTAGCGGAAGTCGCCCGCCTCGGACCCGCCGTACAGCTCGGGCACCTCCAGGCCGAGGAGTCCCTGCTCACCGAAGGACTTCCACATCTCCCGCGGGAACTGCTTGGCCTCGATGTACTGCTCCCAGTGCGGTGTGACCTCGCGGTCGAGGAACCCGCGGACCGAGGAACGGAAGGACTCGTGGTCGGCGTCGTAGAGGGTGCGCTTCATGCCCGCCATCGTAGTGACGGACGTTACTGACAGGTAAACAGTGGGCCTGACGCGTAGGACGGATTCGGTCGGGGTACTGGAGAGCCGGTACTTTTAACGTTACAAACACGCTCACCACGAGGAGAACCAGTGGAGATCTGGCCCGGCAAGGCTTACCCCCTAGGCGCCACGTTCGACGGCAGCGGGACCAACTTCGCCCTCTTCAGTGAGGTCGCCGACCGGATCGAGCTGTGTCTCTTCGACGTCGGGCCACGCGGAGCCACCAACGAGACGCGGGTGGAGATGACCGAGGTCGACGCCTACGTCTGGCACTGCTACCTCCCCACCGTCCAGCCGGGCCAGCGCTACGGCTACCGCGTGCACGGCCCGTGGGATCCGGAGCAGGGCATCCGCTGCAACCCGACGAAGCTGCTGCTCGACCCCTACGCCAAGGCCACCGCCGGCGAGATCGACTGGGACCCGTCGCTGTTCGGCTACGAGTTCGGGGACGAGGACTCCCGCAACGACGAGGACTCCGCGTCGCACATGACCCACGGCGTCGTCATCAACCCGTTCTTCGACTGGGAGGGTGACCGCTCGCTGGACATCCCCTACAACGAGTCGATCATCTACGAGGCCCACGTCAAGGGCATGACCCAGCAGCACCCCGACATCCCCGAGGACATCCGCGGCACGTACGC
>JBKJON010000216.1:0-6335 GCA_046595715.1 Marmoricola sp. | reverse complement strand
GACGTGGTCGAGCAGCCGCCGCCATAGATGGGCCTGCCACACCAGGTCGACGCCGACGCGCCCGACGTCCGGTGGGCCGAGACCCTACGACGTCTCGACGCCGGTGGCGACGACCTGACCGACGAGATCGCCGAGCGTGTACGCCGCTGGCTGGACATGCTCCGCAGCCGTGGCATCGCCGCCGTCCACGAGGCGATCGTCGCCGACGGGTTGGCCGCCCGGGTGCTGGAGAGGCCCGACGGCGAGCGCCTTCTCACCGACCTGACCCACCTCGGCCAGGTGCTCCACGAGGTGTCCCACCGGGAGCGGCTCGGCCTCCCCGGGCTCCTCGAGTGGCTGCGCACCGAGCGCCGGGGCGCCATGACCAGCAACGAGCGAACCCGCCGGCTCGACACCGACGCCCGGGCGGTGCAGTTCGTCACCATCCACTCCAGCAAGGGCCTGCAGTACCCCGTCGTCCACCTCCCGCTCGCCTTCGACAAGTGGTCGCCCGAGGAGACCTCGCCGCTCTTCCACGACGAGAACGGCCAACGCACGCTGGACGTCGGCGGCCTCGGTGACTCCTCGGCCAACGCCGCCACCGCCCGTCACGAGTCCTGCGGCGAGGAGCTCCGCCTCACCTACGTGGCCCTCACCCGCGCTCAGAGCCAGGTCGTCACCTGGTGGGCTCCGACCTGGAACGCCGGCAACGCGGGGCTGACCCGCCTGCTGCTGGGGCGGGCTCCCGGGCAGAGTGCGGTGCCGGACTCGACGTCTCGTGGCCCCTCCGACTTCGAGGTGGCCGCTGCCCTTCACGAGTGGCAGGAGCACGGGGCCCTGGTGATGGAGGTCTCCGAGCTCCGCGCGGCCTCTGCACCTCCGTCGCCCGGGCTCCCCGGCGGTCTCGCCGTACGCCGCTTCGACCGTGAGGTGGACACCGAGTGGCGCCGCACGTCCTACTCCGGGCTGGTGCGGGCCGAGGAGCAGAGCAGCACCACCGCCGGGGTGGACAGCGAGCCGGAGGTCGAAGGGACCGTCGACGAGGCCGGGGAGGAGGTCGAGGCGAGGGGGGCGGCCGAGACCGTCGCCGGTGCCCCTTCCCCGGCCACGGAGGGGGCGGACCTCCCGTCCCCGATGAACGACCTCCCGGCCGGTGCGACCTTCGGATCCCTGGTCCACGGAGTCCTCGAGCACGCTGATCCGCAAGCCCCCGACCTCGTGGCCGAGCTGACCCGGCGGGTCGAGGAGCAGCGACGCTGGTGGTCGGTGGAGGCCACGACGGAGGCGCTGGTCGAGGGTCTGCTGCCGATGCAGCACAGCTCGCTCGGGCCGCTCGCGGACGGGTTGACCCTGGCCCGGATCAGCCTCGGCGACCGGCTGCGTGAGCTCGACTTCGAGTTCCCGCTGGCCGGTGGCGACCGCCCGTCGGCAGAGGTCCCGCTGTCAGCGACGGCCGCGGTGCTGCGTCGCCATCTCGCCGCCGACGACCCGATGCGCGCCTACGCCGACCGGCTGGAGTCACCGTCGCTGGGGGGCCAGTCGCTGCGCGGCTACCTCAGCGGCTCCATCGACGTGGTGCTGCGCGTCGGTTCCGGGGGCGACCAGCGCTTCGTCGTCGTCGACTACAAGACCAACCGGCTCGGGGTGCTCGGCGAGCCGGTGACCGCCCTCGACTACACCCCCCAGCTGATGACCGAGGCGATGCTGCACTCCCACTACCCGCTGCAGGCGATGCTCTACTCGGTCGTGCTCCACCGCTACCTGCGCTGGCGGCTCCCCGACTACGACCCGGAGCGCCACCTCGGCGGCATCCTCTATCTCTACGTGCGCGGCATGTGCGGGCCGGAGACTCCGACCGTCGACGGCCAGCCCTGCGGGGTCTTCGCCTGGCAGCCGCCGGCGGCGATGGTGCTCGAGCTCTCCGACGTGCTCGACGGTCGAGGGGCTGCCGACGGGGTGGTGTCATGACGTCCGTCGTGGTCGGGGCCGCAGACCCGCGGGAGCGGCGGTTCGCGCTGGCTGCGACCGGCCTGCTGCGGACCTTCAACCGGGCCGAGGTGCTCAACGCGGCCGACGTCCACGTCGCGCAACGGCTCGGTCGGCTCCTCGAGGAGGACGACGAGCGGGTGCTGCTGGCGGCGGCCCTGGCCGTCCGGGCGGTGCGCGCCGGCTCGATCTGCCTCGATCTGGACACCGTCTCCGAGCTCCCGCTCGAGACGACTGCACCCGACGCGGAACCTCTGCCCTGGCCCGATCCCGCCGCGTGGATCGACTCGGTCGGTCGCAGCCCGCTCGTGCGGGAGTCCATGCTGCGACTGGTCGGCTCGCGGCTCTACCTCGACCGTTACTGGCGCGAGGAGGGGCAGGTCTGCGACGACCTGGTGACCCGCATCCGGCGCCCCCCGCCGGAGGTGGACGAGACCGCACTCGAGGCCGGGCTGCTGCGGGTCTTCCCGCTGGAGGGGTACGACGAGCAGCGCACCGCCGCCCGGTCCGCGGCCGCGCGCTGGACCACGGTGCTGACCGGTGGACCCGGCACGGGAAAGACCACCACGGTCGCGGGCCTGCTGGCGCTGGTCGCCGAGCAGCACGAGCTGGAGACCGGTCAGCCCCCGCGGATCGCGCTCAGCGCGCCCACCGGCAAGGCGGCGGCCCGGCTCCAGGAGGCCGTGCAGGAGGCGACGTCCAAGCTCACCGACCCGGTCGACCAGCAGCGGCTCGCGGGACTGCGCTCCTCCACCCTCCACCGGCTGCTCGGCTGGCGACCCGACAGCAGCGTCCGGTTCCGGCACAACCGCAGCAACCGGCTGCCGCACGACGTGATCGTGGTCGACGAGACGTCGATGGTGTCGCTGACGATGATGGCCCGACTGCTCGAGGCGGTGCGGCCCGACGCGCGCCTGGTCCTCGTCGGCGACCCCGACCAGCTCGCCTCCGTCGAGGCGGGCGCGGTGCTGGCCGACCTCGTCGCCGGCTTGTCCGGCTCCGCCGACTCGCCCGTCCACGCGCTGCAGACCACTCACCGGTTCGGGCGGCACATCGGTGCCCTCGCGCAGGCGTTGCGTGACGGTGACGCCGACGCGGTGATGGCCTCGCTGGACTCCGGGTCCGAGGAGGTCGAGCTGGTCGACCCGACGGACGAGGACGCGATGGCCGGCTTCCGGAGCCGGGTCACCGACGTCGCCGCCGCGCTGCGCCTGGCCTCCGAACGAGGTGACGGCCCGGCCGCGCTGGAGGCACTGTCCCGCCACCGGCTGCTGTGCGCTCACCGCGAGGGCCCCTACGGCGTGGGCGGTTGGAACCGTCAGGTCGAGCGGCTCGTCTCCGAGCGCACCGGCGTGACCCACTACGACGAGTGGTACGCCGGGCGTCCGATCCTGGTCACGGCGAACGACTACGACCAGCTGCTCAACAACGGCGACATGGGGGCGACCATCCGCACGCCGGACGGCCGTCTGCGCGTCGTGGTCCAGGTCGGCTCGGAGATGCGCGAGTTCGCGACCACCCGGCTCGCCGGCGTCGAGACCGTGCACGCCATGACGGTGCACAAGTCGCAGGGCTCCCAGGCCCACACCGTCAGCGTGGTGCTGCCCGACGAGCAGTCACGCCTGCTCACCCGCGAGCTCTTCTACACCGCCGTCACCCGCGCCCAGGAACAGGTGCGTGTGGTCGGCACGGAGGCGGCCATCCGGGCCGCTGTCGGTCGAGAGGTCCAACGCGCGAGCGGCCTCGGTCAGCGGCTGGCGCAGCGCCTCTCGGAGGGTCCCGGAGCCTGACCCTGTCCAGGTGAGGTCTCGCGGTGACGTCTCGGTGTCACACTCAGGACGTGCCCGTCGAGAAAGCTGCGGCCCCTGCGGCCGAGCGCCCCAACGTCCTGATCGTGATGTTCGACCAGGTCAACCCCAGTGCTCTGGGTTGCTACGGCAACCCGGTCGTCCAGGCGCCCACGATCGACCGGCTGGCCCGCGAGGGCGTCGTCTTCGACGCGGCGTACTCCAACAGCCCGCTGTGCACCCCGGCCCGCTACTGCATGATGACCGGCCAGCTGCCCTCGGCGACCCGCGGCTACGACAACGCCGCCTATCTCGCGAGCACCATCCCGACCTTCGCGCACTACGCCCGGTCGGCCGGCTACCGGACCGTCCTCGACGGGAAGATGCACTTCGTCGGTCCCGACCAGCTGCACGGCTTCGAGGAGCGGCGTACGACCGACATCTACCCGGCCGACTTCGGGTGGACGCCCAACTGGTTGCAGCCCGACGAGCGCATCGACTGGTGGTTCCACAACATGGACGCGGTCAAGAAGGCCGGCACCGCCGAGGTCACCAACCAGCTGCTCTTCGACGACGAGGTCGGCCACCAGGGTGTGCGCGCGCTGCACGAGCTGGCCCGCGACCAGGACGAGCGGCCGTGGATGCTGGTCGTCTCGTTCACCCACCCGCACGACCCCTACGTCACGCGCAGCCGCTTCTGGGACCTCTACGAGGGCGCCGACATCCCGCTCCCCGTCCTCGGTGCCGACGACGTGACGCTCGACCCGCACACCCAGCGGCTGCGCAACGTGAGCGCGATGGACGAGGTCGAGATCACCGAGCGCGACGTACGCCGGGCCCGACGCGCCTACTACGGCAACATCTCCTACCTCGACGAGTGGACCGCGAAGCTGATGGCGACGCTGACGTCGCTGGAGGTCGCCGACGACACGGTGGTGGTGCTGCTCGCCGACCACGGGGACATGCTCGGCGAGCGCGGGCTCTGGTACAAGATGAACTTCTTCGAGGGCTCGGCCCGGGTGCCGTTGATCGTGCACAGCCCGAAGCGGTTCGCGCCGCGCCGGGTGTCGGCGCCGGTGTCGCTGGTCGACGTGCTGCCGACGATCACCGAGCTGGCCGGTGAGGGGGTGCCCGAGAGCATCGACCCGCTCGCGGGGAGATCCCTGCTCGACCTGTGCCGGGGGACGGCCGGCGAGCCCGTTGCGCGTGAGGTGATCGGCGAGTACATGGGTGAGGGCTCCATCGCCCCGATCGTGATGATCCGCCGCGGCGACCTCAAGTTCGTGCACTCCCCGGTCGACCCCGACCAGCTCTACGACCTCGTCGCCGACCCGCTCGAGCGGGTCAACCTGGCCGAGGACTCCGACTGGTCGGCCACGGTCAAGGAGCTGCGGGGCGAGGTCGAGGCGCGGTGGGACCTCGACGCGGTCAACGCCGACGTCATCGACGACCAGGCCCGACGACGGTTGGTCGGTCACGCGCTGCGGCAAGGCGTGGTCACCGCCTGGGAGTACGACCCGCCCCAGGACGGCCGCAACCAGTACATGCGCAACCACCTCGACCTCAACGAGGTCGAGAAGCTGGCCCGCTTCCCGCTGCCGATCGAGGAACTGATCGCCGAGGAGTGAGCGCAGCGCCCCCGGGTCGGTCGAGACCGGGTCCGGAATAGGCACCCGGGCAATGTAGTTGTATAGTCAACTACTTTGGAGGCATTCACATGGAGTTCGGCATCTTCACCGTCGGCGACGTGACGACGGACCCCACCACGGGACGCACGGTCACCGAGCACGAGCGGATCAAGAACACGGTCGCCATCGCCAAGAAGGCAGAGGAGGTCGGACTCGACGTCGTCGCGCTCGGCCAGCACCACAACCCGCCCTTCGTGGCCAGCTCTCCCACCACGACGATGGCCTACATCGGCGCCCAGACCGAGCGCATCAAGCTCTCCACGAGCACGACGCTGATCACCACGACCGACCCGGTGCGCATCGCCGAGGACTACGCCACGCTGCAGCACCTGCTCGACGGCCGGATGGACCTCATGCTCGGCCGCGGCAACACCGGCCCGGTGTACCCGTGGTTCGGCAAGGACATCCGCGACGGCATCCCACTGGCCATCGAGAGCTACGCCCTGCTGCACCGCCTATGGCGCGAGGAGAACGTCGACTGGGAGGGCACGTACCGCACCCCCCTCCAGGGCTTCACCTCCACCCCCCGGCCTCTGGACGGCCAGGCGCCGTTCGTGTGGCACGGCTCGATCCGCAGTCCCGAGATCGCGGAGCAGGCGGCCTACTACGGCGACGGCTTCTTCTCCAACCACATCTTCTGGCCGGCCTCGCACACCGCGCGGATGGTGCAGTTCTACCGCCAGCGCTTCGAGCACTACGGCCACGGCACGGCCGAGGACGCGATCGTCGGTCTCGGTGGGCAGGTCTACCTGGCCCGGAAGAGCCAGGACGCGATCTCGGAGTTCCGTCCCTACTTCGACAACGCCCCGGTCTACGGCCACGGCCCCTCCCTGGAGGAGTTCAGCCGGGAGACCCCGCTGACGGTCGGCACGCCGCAGCAGGTCGTGGAGCGCAC
>JBKJON010000153.1:0-4268 GCA_046595715.1 Marmoricola sp. | reverse complement strand
GATTTACCTGGTACCAGGTAAATCTGCGACGCCTCAGCGCCGTTTGGGGGGAAATCTGCGACGCCTCAGCGAAAGGAGAAGAAGGGGGTCGGTCAGGCGGCGGCCGCAGCGAGGTTGGTACGCCGCTGCAAGAGCGCCGAGAACACCAGCACGACGAAACCGACCAGCGAGAGGCCGGCACCGACCCAGCTCGTGGCCGTGTAGCCGTAGCCGGCCGCCACGACGACGCCACCGAGCCAGGCCCCCAGAGCGTTGGCCAGGTTGAGCGAGGCGTGGTTCATGGCCGCTCCGATGGTCTGGGCGTCGCCGGCCACCTGCATCAGCCGCATCTGCAGGCCGATGGTCAGCAGCGAGGTCAAGGTGGCGAACACGAAGGCGGTCAGCAGGCCGGCGATGAAGAACTGTGAGGTCCAGGTGAACACCACGAGCAGCACGCCCATGCTCACCGAGCCGATGAGGGTGGTGCGGAGGACCGACCAGTCCGTGAGTCGCCCCGCCAACGGTGTGCCGACGACCATGCCCAGGCCGAAGACCAGCAGGTAGATCGGCACCCGCCCCTCGGAGAGCCCGGCGACATCGGTGACGGTGGGAGCGATGTAGGTGTACATCGCGAACATGCCGCCGAAGCCGATCGCCCCGGCGAGCAGGGTCAGCAGCACCTGCGGGTTCTTGAACGCGCGCAGCTCCTTGCGACCGGTGGCCGCGCGGTTGGCCGCGACGTGCGGCACCAGCCAGAGCACCATCACCACGGTCACCACAGCCAGGACGGCGACCAGCCAGTACGCCGACCGCCAGCCGAAGGTCTGGCCCAGCCACGTGGCCGCGGGAACGCCGATGACGTTGGAGACCGCGAGCCCCAGCAGGACTCGGCTCACGGCGCGGCCGCGGCGGTGTGGCGGGACCAGGTCGGCGGCGACGAGCGCGGCGACCCCGAAGTAGGCGCCGTGGGGCAGGCCGGCCACGAAGCGCGCCGCGATCAGCGAGACGTAGTTGACCGCGAGGGCGCTCAGGGCGTTGCCGACGAGGAAGACGAGCATCAGCCCGATCAGCAGCTCGCGACGTGGCAGCCGGGTGCCGAAGACCGCGATCAGTGGCGCTCCCACCACCACGCCGATGGCGTAGGCCGAGATGGCGTGGCCCGCGGTCGGGATCGAGACATCGACACCAGCGGCCAGCTGTGGGAGCAGGCCCATCGAGACGAACTCGGTGGTGCCGATCGCGAACCCGCCCATCGCCAGGGCGAGGAGCGCGAACCCGATCTGCAGCGGCGAGCCGCGGCGTGCCGACTCGAGCCTGCGGGCGCGTCCGGTCAAGACGGTGCCCGAGGCGTCGGTCATGTCCTCGGTGCTCGTGCTCACCCCTGACCCAACAGGGCGACGCCGCCCGGATTCCCGGGCGGCGCCACTTCGTGGTGTTGCGTGCGTCTCAGGCGAACCTCACGCCAGCGAGGCGAGAGCCTCGTTGAAGGTCTTCGAGGGCCGCATGATCTCCGCGGCCTTCGCTGCGTCGGGACGGAAGTAACCGCCGACGTCGGCCGGCGAGCCCTGCACCGCGATGAGCTCCTCGGCGATCTGGTCCTGCAGCTCGGAGAGCTTGTCGGCCAGCGGCGCGAAGGCTTCAGCGAGCGTCGAGTCGTCGGTCTGCTGGGCGATCTCCCGGGCCCAGTAGAGCGCCACGAAGAAGTGGCTGCCCCGGTTGTCGATCGTCCCGAGCTTGCGGCCCGGCGACTTGTTCTCGTCGAGGAACGTGCCGGTCGCCTTGTCGAGGGTCTGCCCGAGCACCTTGGAGTGGGCGTTGCCGGTGGCTTCGCCGTACTTCATGAAGCTCTCGGACAGGGCCAGGAACTCCCCCAGGCTGTCCCAGCGCAGGTAGTTCTCCTTGAGGAGCTGCTGCACGTGCTTGGGGGCCGAGCCGCCGGCGCCGGTCTCGAAGAGGCCACCGCCGTTGATCAGGGGTACGACGGAGAGCATCTTCGCGCTGGTGCCGAGCTCGAGGATCGGGAACAGGTCGGTCAGGTAGTCGCGCAGCACGTTGCCGGTCACCGAGATGGTGTCCTCGCCCCGGCGGATGCGGTCGATCGAGACCTGGATCGCGTCCTCGGGCTTCATGATCGAGATGTCGAGGCCCTCGGTGTCGCCGACGATGTCGGCCTGCGGGAGGTACTCGTTGACCTTGGCGATCAGGTTGGCGTCGTGCGCACGCGTCTGGTCCAGCCAGAAGATCGTCGGCTGGCCGGTGGCCCGGGCCCGGGTGACCGCGAGCTTGACCCAGTCGCGGATGGGGACGTCCTTGGCCTGGCAGGCACGCCAGATGTCGCCGGGCTGGACCTGGTGCTCGATCAGCACGCGGTCGTCCTGGTCGACGACACGGACGGTGCCGGCCTTCGCGATCTCGAAGGTCTTGTCGTGGCTGCCGTACTCCTCAGCGGCGCGGGCCATCAGGCCGACGTTGGCCACCGAGCCCATGGTCGCGGGGTCGTAGGCGCCGTGCTCGCGGCAGTCGTCGAGGACGACCTGGTAGATGCCGGCGTAGCTGCTGTCGGGGATGACGGCCAGGGTGTCGGCCTCCTCGCCCTTGGTGTCCCACATGTGACCCGAGGTGCGGATCATCGCGGGCATGCTCGCATCCACGATCACGTCGCTGGGGACGTGCAGGTTGGTGATGCCCTGGCGGTCATCGACCATGGCGAGCTCGGGGCCCTCCTCGAGCCCCTGCTTGACCGCGTCGACGATCGCCTGGCCCTTGGCGCCACCGAGCTTCTCGGCTCCGGAGAGGATGCTGGCCAGGCCGTTGCTGGGGTCCAGCCCGGCCTCGAGGAGCACGTCGCCCTGCTCGGCGAACAGCTTCGGGAAGAAGGCCTGCACGGCGTGGCCGAACATGATCGGGTCGGAGACCTTCATCATCGTGGCCTTGAGGTGGATCGAGAACAGCACGTCGTCGGCCTTGGCCCGCGCGATCTGCTGCCTGAGGAAGGCCTGCAGCGCCCGGGTGTTCATGAAGGTGCCGTCGACGACCTCGCCGGCCTCGACCGGCACCGACTCCTTGAGCACCTCGGTGGCCGCACTATCTGCGGGGACGAGCTCGATGCGCAGCGTCCCGGCCTTCTCGATGACGACCGACTTCTCGTTGGCGCGGAAGTCGTCGCCCTGCATGGTGGCGACGTTGGTCTTGGAGTCGGGGCTCCACGCTCCCATCGAGTGCGGGTGCTTGCGGGCGTAGTTCTTGACCGACTCGGGCGCCCGGCGGTCGGAGTTGCCCTCACGGAGCACCGGGTTGACCGCGCTGCCCTTGACCTTGTCGTAGCGGGCGCGCGCGTCCTTGTCCTCGTCGGACTGCGGGTTGTCCGGGTAGTCCGGCAGCGCGAAGCCCTGCTCCTGCAGCTCGGCGATGGCCGCCTTGAGCTGCGGGATGGAGGCGCTGATGTTGGGCAGCTTGACGATGTTGGCCTCGGGGGTCTTCGCGAGGGCACCCAGCTCGGCCAGGTCGTCGGCGACGCGCTGGTCCTCGGGGAGCAGGTCGGCGAAGCTCGCCAGGATGCGGGCGGCCAGCGAGATGTCGCGGGTGTCGACGCCCACGTCGGCCTTCTCGGCGTACGCCTCGATGATCGGGAGGAACGAGTACGTCGCCAGCAGCGGCGCCTCGTCGGTGTGGGTGTAGATGATCTTGGCCATGGGTACGACATCTCCTGGGTGCGGATTGATCGAGACGGACATAACTCTTGACGTCAAGATACCTGACGCGGAGCGCGCGTGCGACTCGCCTACCCTCGCATCCGCTGCGCGACCGCGGCTAGGCTGCGGACCGGCCTACGCGGGGTAGGGCCACACGACTGGGAGGACAAGCTCACGATGAGCGACACCATCGACGCACCGACCACCGGCCAGACGTTCACGGCCGAGCTGCTCGGCACCTTCGTGCTCGTCTTCTTCGGCTGCGGGTCCTTCCTGATCAGCGGCGGCGACTATGTCGCCACCGGACTCACCTTCGGCCTTGCCGTGGTCGTGATGGCCTACGCCGTGGGACGCATCTCGGGCGGACACTTCAACCCGGCCGTCACGCTGGGCGCCGTGCTGGGTGGCCGACTGCCCTGGAACCGGGTCGGCATCTACATGGCCGCCCAGCTCCTCGGCGGCCTCCTTGCGGGTGCCGCGCTCTTCGGCCTCATGCACGGCTTCGAGGGCTTCACCGCCGAGGGCCGCATGGGCCAGAACTCCTTCGGTGACGCCGGCAGCGGCTATGCCTGGTGGGCGGCCCTGCTGCTCGAGACC
>JBKJON010000511.1:0-5517 GCA_046595715.1 Marmoricola sp. | reverse complement strand
CACGTCCACCGTCGCTCCCTTGCTGGCTGCCAACCGCAGAGGTGACGGTCATCCGGTGCTGGTGGTGCCGGGCCTCCTGCAACGCGACTCGAGCACGGTCGCCCTGCGCGCCTATCTGCGATGGCTGAACTACTCGGTCTCGGGATGGAAGCTGGGAACGAACCTCGGTTCCACCGAGTCAGTGATCGATGGGTTGCGCAAACGCGTCGCGTCCATGGCCGAGAGCTCCGGCGAAAAGGTCACCATCATCGGGTGGAGTCTGGGAGGCATGTATGTCCACGAGTTGGCTCGCCGGGCACCGGGAAGCGTGCGCCAGATCGTGACCCTGGGCAGTCCCGTACGGATGGGTGGCCGGCGCGGGCGTACGGCATCTGCCGCGTTCGATCGTATGGCTGGGCTGCACCTGTCCGCACCACTGCTGGTACGGCCGTGGCGGGAAGCCGGTTCCCTGCGCGTGCCCGCGACCTCGGTCTACTCACGCAGCGATGGGATCGTGCCGTGGCAGGCCTGCCGCCTCAGCCCAGGAAAGCATCGCCAGAACATCGAAGTATTCGGTAGCCATCTCGGTCTCGGGCACAACCCGGCTGTGCTGCATCTGCTAGCCGATCGGCTCGCCCAACCCGAGCACGCATGGAAACCATTCGCTCCCGGTCGGCTGCTCGGTTGCGCCTATCCATAGCTGGAGCCGCAATAACTCCACGGTGCCCTGGACCTGGCCGGCGACATGACCTCAGCCCCGAGCCACTGGTGCGCCTATCCGCCGGGCACACCCACGAGCTCTACTCCTACCAGTTGCGCCGCTGGTTCCAGTGGTGCGAGGGCAACGCCCTGGACCCGCTGGTTGGCATCCAACGCGCTCACGTCGAGCTCTACATCCGCAGTCTTGGCGAGGCCGGTCTGATGGCGTCCTCGACCAACACGATGATGCATGGCGTGCGGGGGTTCTTCCGCTTTGCGCACATTGACGGGCTGATCGCTGCCGACCCCGCGGTCTACGCCTGGCTCCCGAAGATCCATAGCGACGAGTCCCGAACCCAGGGGCTGGACCGACTCGAGCTCATCCGCTTCCTCCAGGTCGCCCAGACCATCACCGTCCACCGTGGTGCCCTGGCCTACCTGTTGGGCATCAACGCCCTCCGGGCCTCAGAAGCTGCCGCAGTCCAGATCTAGGACTACGCCGAGACCCTCAGAGGCCACCGCGCCCCGCACCTGGTCGGTAAGGGCGACAAGCCCGCCACCATGCCCCTGACCGTCCCAGTCCTATGCGTCCTTGAGTTCTGTCGCGGCGAACGCACCACCGGACCACTGATCCTCCGACCGCTCTCAGGCAGGCCGATCGACGGCCGCGACGTCTACCGGATGGTCCAGCGAATCGCGAAAACGGCGGGCATTCCCCGCCACATCAGCCCCCACTCCCTGCGTCACGCAGCGATCACCAACGCCCTGGACGCCGGCGTCCCGCTCCGCGACGCCCAGATCCTCGCTCGACATGCCGACCCACGGACGACCGAGCACTACGACCGCGCCCGAGGCAACCTCGATCGCCACGGCGACCACTTCCTCACCGCCTACGTCGCCGGCGTCCAACCAGTTCAAGCGCGGCGCGTCTGCGTCGACTCCACCCACTATGACGCTGGTCGAGATGGGCGCCGGCGGCGTGTGGATCCGCACATATCTGCCGACGTCCGGCGTCCGCTCATCCGGGTTATGCACGTGATCATTCGGACATGCCGATACGCGGACATCTTCTCCATTACCGCGCTGGGCGGTGGTACATATCGTCTAATGTGCGACACATCCGATGGGCACGGCAACGGCCCACGTTGAAACCGGGGGACTCGCTATGACGGTAACGGTGGCCGAACACATCTACGAGCTGCAAGGTCACAAGGTCGTCTTGGGCGCGGATGGTCAGGTGCGTGAGGTACCTGCTGGGCAGCGGGCGGAGTCGGACGAGGAGATCCTGGTACGTGCGGGAGAGCCCGCATTTCGGGTCCAGTTCACGACGCCGGTGAATGGCGACGAGGACGTGGCTGACGAGATTGGTTTCGCTCTGCGCAGAGTGGCAAAGCGTCTCTTCCAGGTCATGCCCGACGGCCAAGAAGTGCCGGGTGAGCAGGGGGATGTCGAATGGGTCGTGGGGCCAGCCGTCCACGATGGCGGGGTGGTGATGTACCTCGACACTGACGACAACGGCTTTAGTCGAGCCATGATCGACACCATGGTCGATGTCTTCGTGGAAGAGCTGACACCGCTGGCCGTCCGAGCTGACATCGTTACGGCACCGCCGTTGCCCGACGAGATACCGCCAGCATGGTTGAGCAGTGATGAGCGACGCGCGTCGTAACGCCTACCCCAACATCCGCTTCTGCTGCTGATCGCGCCGGATCTCCGCGTTCAAAGCGTCCCACTGCACGGCGGTTCAGAAACAGCCGCGATCCACACGTTCGGCCCGTGGGGTGCGCTGGGACCTAGGAGGCAGCGCGTGAGCCGGAGGCTACGGACGCACTTGGCATTCCTCACTGTGGCTCTGGTGGTCCTGCGTGCATTGGACGCGACCCTGTGGGCTCCCACATCGGCCACCTTCGTCGTCGGTGACGTGGTGTTCCTCGGCCTGCTGACCTGCATCGTTGGTCTGGCAGGATCGTCGCCGAGGCCAGGCTCGCGGCACAACGCCTTGGCACCCACGAAGAGCGCGCGATCCCATCAGACTCCGTCTCGGATGGATTGGCCTGCGCGTGGCGCGAGCTCGCGATACCGTTCGTAACCATGAAGACGACGAGCGCTCGTATCCTGGAGCAAGTGGCGAGCCCCATGGCTAAGCGTCTGCCTGACCGCCTGATTCGTGCGGCACGACTGAGTTGACGGGGCTGGTGCTAGGCCTCGGCAGCCAAGAGCTGCTCATCATCTTTCTAGTCCCGGTTGTCAGCATTGCGCTGTGCCTCTGGGCATTGATGGATGCCTCGGCACGACCTGAGGTTCAGTGGACGGCCGCGGGGCAGAGCAAGACCCTTTGGTTGGTCGTGATCACAGTCTCTGCTGTCCTCAGTTGCGCCTGGTTGGGTTGGCTCGGCCCGCTGGCCTACGCGCTGATCCCGCGTCGGGCTATGCAGAGATTGGCGAAGCAACCAGGCATGTAGCAGGTCCGCTCCCGGGCATTCGCATTCTTCCGCAGGGCAACCACCTCCCGTCCCATCAAGGATCGACCGGCTCGCCGTGTTTCGGGAACCTGAGGTGACGCAACTGGGCGAGACCATGTCGTTCCCCTCTGGGTGAGTCCTGCACGCCCAGTCTTGCCACGTGCCACGTGCCACGTGCCACTGAGGGGATGCAGTTCAAGGAATCGGGCTCACAGTCTCGGCCAACGTCCGGGTCTACCGCAGTCGGTGCGGAGCCTCCGACCATGCCGCTGTCAGGGTTGCTCGTGCAACGCTCTCTTACGCGTGCTCAGGTGCCTCGTTGAGGCGTGCCGGTCTGCCGTCCCGCTCGAGACCAGATGACGCGAGCACCGTCGTGTGCTTGAAGACGGTCCATGGCGCCACGTCAGGTACGCGACTCGGCTCGGCCAGCTGAAGTCACCCGCAAGAGGACCTTGTGCGGTTCCGCAACGCACTCGTCCGGCGTCGACTCCGGTAGTCGGCAGCGGATGGCCCCAAAGGGACGCTGGTTGGGCCGAACGGCCAAGTTTGCTGCTGGCCCAGCGCGCCTCTCAGGGCCAGGAGTTCGCCGTGTTCGCGCTCCGGCCCTGGGCGCATACTCGTCAGATGCGGACCAGCTTCCAACCCGAGTTGTGGGTCGATCGCGCCGAGGTTGCTGTCGCGTTCTACGAGGCGGCGTTCGGGGCCACGGTGCTTCACCGCGTTGGCGAAGGCGATCAGATCGTCGCCCAACTGGCGGTCGGGGACGCCGCCTTCTGGGTGGCAACGGCCGACAAGGGCATGCGCCGCTTCAGCCCACTCGCCATCGGTGGCGCCACGAGCCGAACGCTGCTCGTTGTCGCCGACCCCGATCAGGTGGTCGAGCAGGCTGTCCGAGCCGGGGCTTCCGAGGCGTCACCGGTGACGGACGAGCACGGTTGGCGACTGGGCCGACTCGCCGATCCTTTCGGTCATGAGTGGGAGATCGGCAGACCGCTCGGCGCGTGGCCACCGCGCTGAGGCGAACTCCGTACCACCACAGGTTCATTCCCGATGATCGTGCTCGCCCCAGGACCCTGTGACTGGTTGTTCGCCGGGCGTCAGGTCGCTGCGGCTGCGCAGAAGGACTCGAGCACCCGCGTCGAGTCAGGTCCGCCGAGCTCGACCCTGGGTGAGGATGACGCTCACCGTGGTGTGCTGCGGATCGACGTACGCAGCCGTGCCGGTGCCGCCGACCCAACCGTAGCGACCGGGCACGTTCCACGGGTGGAGCATGTCGATGTCGACGGGGCCGCCGAAGCCCCAGCCCTGGCCGTCGAGGAAGAACCCGCCCCTCCCCCGATGCTCTGACGAGATCTGGTCGCTCATCATCTGCACCACGGAGCCTTCGCTCAGGAGGCGACCAGTAGGCCCCTCCCCCTGCGCGAGCAGCATCCAGCCGAACGCGAGCTGGTCATCGACGGTGGTCACGAGGCCACCCGCGCCGGTAGCGAAGGCAGGCGGCACGGCGAACGCACCGTCCGGCTCGTCGCTGACCCGGAGGACTCCCTGTTCGTCGCGTCCATACAGGCTAGTGAACCGGTCGCGATCGACAGCCGGCACGTGGAAGCCGGTGTCGACCATCCCGAGCGGCTCGAGGACACGCTCGGCCATGACGTCGGCGAGCGACTGGCCAGACGCCCGCGCGAGCAGGACCCCGAGCACGTCGTAGGCGGCGTTGTAGGTCCATCCCTCCCCCGGCTGGTGCATCAGCGGTATCCCTGCCAGCCGCCGCATCCACTCCCCCGGCGCCGGGACCTCACCTACCTGCATCGAACCCTGGTGCAGCTGCTCCACAAGCAGCGGCACGACCCTCGACTCACAGGTGGGGAAGCCGTGGTGGCGGTGTGGGTGAGCAGGTGCCGGGTGGTGATCGGGCGCTCACTCGCCACGGTGTCGTCGAGCTCACTGCCCGGCGTCCGCAGCACGCGCGGCTCGGCGAGCTCGGGAAGGAGGTCGTCGACGGGACCGTCGAGGTGCAGGCGCCCGTCCTCGACCAGAACCATCGTCAACGCCGCGATCAACGGCTTGGTGAGCGAGGCAGCACGGAAGATCGACCCGCGCCGCATCGGAGTCCCGCTCGTGCCCTGCACCCCGAGGGCCAGGATGTCGACGTCGGCGCCCTTCGCGACGAGGGCGACGAGCCCGGGGATCTCGCCGGAGTCGACACAGGGTCGCAGAGCCGCCGCAAGATCAGCCATGGTCGGACCCTACGTCTCCTGCCTGGCGCGCGACACTGCCAGCGACACGACCGCCGGACGCGATCGACCCCCAACCGACCCTGAACTCGAGCCGGCTGCCCGGACAGCGATCGGCTCGCGGAGCGTGTCACAAGACGATC
>JBKJON010000538.1:0-6656 GCA_046595715.1 Marmoricola sp. | reverse complement strand
ACGGTGGTCTCGTCGCCGGTGACGCGGCCGGCTTCCCCAACGGTCGCAGGATCTCCGACGACGTGGTGACGATCGAGCTGCGGGCCATCGCCGGAGCGACGATCCCGCTGGTGGACCCGGACTACACCCCGGACGCCGCGGCCAGCGCGATCACCGACGGCACGACGAACACCAACGCCCGGTTGCTGAAGTCGTTCCCCTACCTCGGTCTTCCCGGTGGGGGCTACCAGACCGTGCCGGGCACGACCAAGGCGTCATGAGCGTGGCGACGGCGCACGCCGAGAACCCCTTCGCCGGGCAGGGTTCGGTCCTCCTGGACATCGGCGGCGACATCGGCGCGCTGGTGGTCACCATGCCGGCCGAGATGGAGGGGGTGGAGATCGAGATCCGGCCCGTACACGGCACAGGGCCGGACCACGATCACTCGCACCAGGGCGGGCACCAGCACGGGCACCGGGGCGGGCACCATCCGCACGTGGCGGTGGTCACCCGCCCCACGCCCGCTGGGGAGGTTCCCTCGTTGGTGTTCCCCGAGGTCGAGGAAGGCCGTTACGGGCTCTACCTCAAGGAGGCCGACGACCTGCGACTGCTGGTCAGCATCGTCGGTGGCGAGGTCACCACCGCTGAGTGGGCGATCTGAGCTGACCTCGAGGTGGTGACGACAGGTCACCGAGCGCGCGGGGGGGCGCTCGGTGACCTGTCGGTCTGCCCTCCTCGAGGTCGAGACGGTAGACCACGTGCCGACGGTCGTCCGCGGGGTTGTCCGGCTCGAGCTCGATCTCACCGACCAGGTGGAAACCACAACGTCCGAGCATCCGCCACGAGCTCTGGTTGTCGGCGTGCACCGGCACCACCACCGTCCGCGAGCCGGCGGTGTGGATCGGCACCAGCACGGCGGTGACCATGGCGCTGCCCAGTCCCCGACCGCGGGCCTCGGGCACCCCGATCAGGTAGTCGATGCTCGTGGCACCCTCCGGCAGGTCGACCGCCTCGCCCAGCTCCGCGACGTACTCCGACTCGTCGCGGTAGAAGAACCACTGGACCAGACCGAAGGGCGTGCCGTTCTCCGACGCGATCGACACGTGGGCGGCGTCGGTTCCATCGATGGAGGCACCGAACTGCTCCTCGATGGCCGACAGTGACGGGTTCTCGGCCCACCAGCGCCGCACCAACGGCTCACGCAACCACGTGCTGACCAGCCAGTAGTCCTCGCGGACGAGCGGCCGGAGCTCTACATCGGGCATGGTCCGACGGTAGCCGGGGACCACCTGACACCGGCCCCGGCGACCAGGGCGTGGCCCGCGAAGCACCCGAACATGCTGGTCCTCGGTGTCCGCACTAGCGTCGGGGGGTGACCACCAAGCGCAGTGTGCTGCTGATTCACGGCATGTCCTCGAGCCACGACACGTGGTGGCGCGTCGGGCCTGCGCTCGAGGCTCGCGGCTGGGAGGTGGACACCGTCAACCTGGCGGGGCACGGTGGTCGACCCATCGGCGCGGTGAGGTCGGTGGCCGCCCTGGCCGAGGACCTGGTGGCGCAGCGACCGGAGAGCCGGACGCTGGTCGTCGGTCATTCGCTCGGTGCGATCGTCGCCCTGGAGCTGCTGACCGCGTGTCCGACGTACGCCCGGGGCGTGCTCCTCGAGGACCCACCCGCCCTCGGCGGCGACCGGGCCACGGGCGAGATCGCCGAGGACATCGGACGAGAGGTCGTACGCGCCCACACCGACCCGTCCGGCGCGATCGCGGCGATGCTGGCCGGACACCCGAGCTGGGACCGCCGGGACGCGAGAAGCGTGCTCGGAGGTCGGCTCCAGACGGACCCGCAGATCGCCACCCTCTCCCCCGGCGACATCACCTGGAACCTCCCGGCCCTGGTCTCCGCCTGCCCGGTGCCGGTGGCCCTGGTGGCCGCGGTGAGCGCCGAGTCGGCCCTGTTCGACCCCGACCGCAGCGAGCTGCTCCGGCGGCTGCCGGCCGAGCACGTCACCGAGTTCCCGGCGACCCACCACGTCCATCTCGACGCACCGGACCGGTGGGTCGACGCCGTCGACACGTTCGGCTCCGGCCTGGTCTGACTCGTTCACCAGCAGGTGGACGCGCTTCTCCTCCCCGCCGTCACGGTGAGCGCGGCCAAGCTCGGGATGCGGTGGAGGCCCTCGACGTACGGGGCCGTCAACCGGTGGAGGGAGCCCTGGGACACGGCCTGAGCGCCGCAAGACTCCGAGGGGTGCAATCCCAAGCCTGACTTCTGCCCGATTAGTCCGTTTTAGGGCATTTTGTCCAAGGACCAGGCATTCTTAGCATATGAGACAAAACATCTCAGCCCGGCATTTCGTCCCGGCTGCCCTGCTCGCTTCCATGGCCCTCGCCCTCGCGGGCACCGCCGCCGCCTCAGCCGTGGGCGGCACCGCCGCTGCCGAACCTGCCACCGTGTGTGTGGCCCCCACAGGCACGATCACGGACAGCCAGAAGATCACCTATCTGGAATGTCAGATGAAGGCCCTGCAGGAGCGGATCACGAAGCTGGAGCCGACCCCCACGCCGTCGCCCGCTCCGGTTCCCACACCCACTCCGGTTCCCACACCCACTCCGGTTCCCACACCGGCACCGGTCCCCACACCCACTCCGGTTCCCACACCGGCACCGGTTCCCACACCGGCACCGGTTCCCGCACCCACCCCCGTCCCCACCCCCACCCCTGCTCCCACCCCGGCGACTTCGCCGATGTTGGTCGGGGCTGGCGGCGGCAACGTCGACCGCACCACGACCGGTGTGGGCCTCGACCGCTGGTACGGCGGCTCCGGCGACATCGACAAGGCGATCACCCGGGCCAAGGCCAACCACGCCGCCGGTATCCGCACCTGGTTGAGCTTCAAGCTTCCCTACAACTGGGCCCAGATGGCCAGCGGCAGCGGAGACCTGTGGGCCAAGGACGTCTTCAAGAAGCTCGACGACCTCAACTTCCAGGTCTGGGTCGCCTTCCACCACGAGCCCGAGGGCGACGGCGTCACCACCGACTGGCGCAAGATGCAGGACCGTCTCTCTCGGATGGTCCCCGGCGGCATCGCCGGAGACATCAAGTTCTGGCTGATCGTGACCGGTTGGGCCCAGGAGTTCAACCCGACCGACACCGCGAACCAGTGGTCGACGCTCTACCCGACCGGCGCGCCGATCTATGGCATCGCCTACGACGCCCCCTACCTCAAGTACGGCTACGAGTGGGCCAACGGCGTCAAGAGCACCACGATGAACACCAGCTGGACCGAGGCCTCGGTCTACATCGACAAGCTCGCTGCCCGCGCCAAGTCCTACGGCGTCAAGGCCGGCATCGCTGAGTACGGGTTCTCCGACGAGGCCTTCGCCAAGGACAAGACCTGGCTCGACCGGTTCGTCGTCTCGGCCCGGGCCAACAAGCTGGTCGGCGTCTCGTACTTCGACACGCAGTACAACTCGAAGCGGTCCTGGTCCCTCGGCTCGGCCACCAGCGCCAAGCGGGCGTACTTCAACGCTGTGATGTCCCGCTGAACAGCTGCCGTCCTGCTCACGGGTCGTCTCATCAGCCGTGAGCAGGACGGCATCAGCGCATCTCAGCCGAGCAGCGGTCCGGCCCAGCGCCAGTCGCCCTCCGGGCCGAGGTACTCCACCCGGTTGACCTCCTCGTCCAGCTCATCCTCGTGCGCAGCCCAGTGAAGCGCAGAGGCATGGTCGGCGAACTCGCTCTCCACCAGGACCATGCCCATCCCGTCGAGGAAGCGGTAGGTCACCACGTCGCCCACCGTGATCACGCCGGCTGGATGACGACCTTGAGGGCCAGGTGGTCGGCCGCGTTCGCGAACACGTCGTAGGCCTCGTCCATCTGGTGGAAGCTGAAGGTGTGGGTGCCCATCCTCTCCGCGGGGATCTTGCCGCTGGCCACCATCTTGAGAAGGGTCGGGATCGACACCGTGTCGACGAGACCCATCGTCAGGGTGATGTTCTGGATCCACATGTCCTGCATCGGGAGCTCCACCGGCGTTCCGTGCACGCCGACGTTGGCGACCGTGCCTCCTGGTCGCACCATCGCCGCTGCACTGAGCAGCGTCTCCGGGTAGCCCACCGCCTCGATGGCCACCTCGACCCCGAGCCCGTCGGTGAGCGCCAGCACGTCGGCCACCGCATCAGGTCCGACCTCGACGATGTCGGTCGCCCCGAACTCCAGCGCCTTCTCCAGGCGGAACTTGTTCGTGTCCACGGCGATCACGCGCGCGGCACCCCAGAGTCCGGTGGTGAGGACGGCGGAGAGCCCGACTGCGCCCGCCCCCACGACGGCGACGGTGTCGCCGGGGCGCACACCGCCGGCCAGGACACCGACCTCGTAGCCGGTGGGGAGCGAGTCGGCCAGGAAGATGGCCTGCTCGTCGGACACCTCCTCAGGGACCAGATGGAGCGAGGTGTCGGCGTAAGGCACCCGCACGTACTCCGCCTGGGTGCCGTCGACGAGGTGCCCGAAGATCCACCCGATGCCTCCGACGGTCTGGCAGTGCGAGGGCATGTTGCGCTGGCAATACTCACATCTGCCGCAGCGGGTGATGGCCGGCACGAGGACCCGGTCCCCCACGTGGAACGAGCTGATCGCGTCGCCGATCTCGGTGATCGTGCCGACGGCCTCGTGCCCGAGCACCCGTCCTTCGGCCACCGCAGGGACGTCGCCGGCGAGGATGTGCAGGTCGGTGCCGCAGATGGTGGTCGTCTCGACGCGCACGACGACGTCGGTGGGGTCCTGGACGGCGGCGTCCGGGACCTCGTCCCAGGACTTCTGGCCGGGACCGTGGTAAACGAGAGCCTTCATGAATCCTCCAGCCGTGGTTGCCGGACGCGCAGCGACGCCGTCCATGGTGACGCTAGGCACGGCCGAGGGAGAGCGCGGGTCTGAAATTGAGACAGCGCCCGTCGCCGGAGGTCTGACAGCAGTCGGAAAGCTCTCAGGCGTCAGGCGTCAGGCGTGGTCCAGGTGCCACTCGCGGAGGACGGCGCCGCACAGCCCACACCTGCTCAGGCGCATCGGGCCACTCCAGGTGCGCAGTTCGTTGATCAGGGTCCACTGGTGGCCGCAGGTGGGAGCCGGCAGTGCAGGGACACGTGGATGGAGTGGACGTGGCCCTGCACCCCCCTTGGCGCCGCTCCCGAGAACTGGTGGACGATCGGTCTGGGAACCGATTGCTGGACGAAGTGCGTCTGTGGACATTCCGTGAGCCCCCGGGGAGAACAGTCGCGGTCATCGAATTCCGACCGCAGGCTTTCGTCTCAACCCGACCCGGAGAATGTACCGGAACCATTGCGGTCTGGCGAGCATCGATATGCCAGGCCCCCGGGGGCCACCAGCGGGAGTCCAGGGAGGTGTTCCCCGACGTCGAGGTGGCCGGTCGCGGACCCTGTCAGCCCGTCGATGCGGTCGGCCCGCAGATGCTCTTCTTGCGGCTGGTCTTGTCGCAGTACTTCCTGCCGAGGAACGGCGGCGTGATGACTCCCTTGACCAGCTCGAGGTTGCCGGTGTCACCGACCTTCGGCACCCGCCCGGTGAGCAGCTTGCGGTTGTTGACCTTGACCTTGACGATCGTCGCGTCGACCGACGTGACGCCGTTCTCCTGGCGGGGGTAGCCGAGCTGGTAGCTGAGGTCGATCACCGGCTCGATGCCCTGGCCGTAGCTCTCGAGGACGTCGCCCGTCCGGCTGATCGTCAGCTGGCGGCTCATGCCGAGCCACCGGCCGAAGATGCCCCGGTAGTCGGGAGCCACGCGGCGTACGACGATGCTCTGGCTCTCGGCGGTCTGCGCCGCGGCGAGCGCCTTGCCCTGGGCGGTGAACAGGGTGCGTACGGCGGGGGCCTTCACCAGCGGCTGGAGCAGCACCCCGCGTGAGCCGAAGAGCTGTACCAGCCTCGCCGGGGCGAGGCATCGGGTCAGGAGCTTGAGCCCACCGGTGTCCATCGCCTTCGCGCACTGCCGCCTGGCCAGCAGCGCCGTCATCGTCCTGGGCACGTCGACCGAGCCCACGCCGAGGCTCTTGAACCTCAGGGACAGCGACCGGACTGCGGCCTGCAGCAGCCGGAGCGACTGCGCCTTCGTGTTCGGCCCGACGCTGAGGGTGAGCTCCTTCTCCTGCTCGAGCTCGACCCCGAAGGTCGCCACCTTGCCCGCGGTCACCAAGGTGTTGGTGTCCCCCACGACGTCGGACAACAACGCGTTGGCCCTGCCGACCTGGGGGTCCGTGATGACGGTCGCCCCGACGTGGGACACCTCGACGGGGGCCTGCCGGCGGTTGGTGACCGTGACGATGTGCTTGTCGTCCTCGAGACCGAAGCAGTAGAACAGCGCGCTCGTCCTGGTCGAGGACACCGAGTAGCCCTCGGCCTTGGCCGCCGTCGGGTTGGCGCACGCAGGTCGGGGCGCTCCCACGAGGGAGCCGTTGACGAGGTTCTTCTCGACCTCGTTCTGGAAGCTCGCGACGACCTGGTCGAGACCGACGGAGAGGATCGCGACCTGGCCGAGGCGCCTGGTCGTGTACTCCACGTGCAGGTTGTCGCTTGCGAGCTTGCCGGCGGCGTAGGTCCACGGCCGGTTGGCAGCACCCCTCGTGGCCACCACGATGTGGGCGTCTGCCGGCTGGGCGTTGTCC
>JBKJON010000431.1:0-2500 GCA_046595715.1 Marmoricola sp. | reverse complement strand
TCAGGGTGATCGGCGGCGACGTGCTCGTCGAGCGCAGCGGCGCCGGCGTGACGAAGTCGGTGCGCTGGAACGCCGCCAGGTCCGTCGAGGTCGCCACTGTGCCGAGCCTGACGGTGGGCCAGGCGCGCAGCGCGGCTAAGGCCGGCTCCACGGCTGGCTCCGCACTCGTCGTGTATGCCGCCGAGTCGGGTGCACGACTCGCCTACGACGTCGTGACCGGGGGCATCAAGGCCGACCAGACCCCCAGCCGCCTGCACACCATCGTGGACGCGCGCAGCGGTGCCACGCTGGACCACTACGACGACATCGTCGAGGGCACCGGCAGCTCGCAGTACTCCGGGTCGGTGACGCTGGGAACCACGCTGTCCGCCGGCAGCTACCAGCTCAAGGACCTGGTGGGGAACTACACGACCGACCTCAACGGTGCGACGACCGGCACCGGCACGCAGTTCACCGACGCGGACGACGTCTGGGGCAGCGGCTCCCCGAGCTCGCGCCAGACCGCTGCGGTCGACGCGCACTACGGGGCGGAGAAGACGTTCGACTACTACAAGGACGTGTTGGGCCGCAACGGGATCTGGAACACCGGGGTAGGTGCCCGCAGCCGCGTCCACTACGGCAACGCCTACAACAACGCGTTCTGGGACGGCACCCAGATGACGTACGGCGACGGCGCCGGCAACACCAAGCCGCTCACCTCGATCGACGTCGCCGGCCACGAGATGAGCCACGGCGTCACCGCGAACACCGCGGGGCTGGTCTACCGCGGTGACGCCGGCGGCCTCAACGAGTCGACCTCGGACATCTTCGGCACGGCCGTGGAGTTCTATGCGAACTCAGCTGCCGACCCCGGTGACTACCTCATCGGCGAGAAGATCGACATCAACGGCAACGGCACCCCGCTGCGCTACATGGACAAGCCCAGCAAGGACGGCCGCTCGCAGGACTGTTGGACCACCGGTACCAAGAGCCTCGACCCGCACTACTCCTCGGGTCCGTTGAACCACTGGTTCTTCCTGGCTTCCGAGGGTTCGGGTGCCAGGACGGTCAACGGCGTCGCCTACGACAGCCCCACCTGTGGGACTGCTGGTGCCGTCACCGGCGCCGGTCGGACCAACATCGAGAAGGTCTGGTACCGCACGCTGTCCACGAAGCTCACCTCGCGCAGCGACTACGCCGCCGCGCGCAACGGTGCCATCGCCTCCGCCAAGGAGCTGTATGGCGCGGGCTCGCCGACCTGTGTCGCCGTGAAGTCCGCGTTCGACGCGATCGCCGTTCCGGCGGGGTCGCAGACCTGCTGACCCGGGTCACGCCATGACCGTGCGCCGTCGACCCTTGGTCGGCGGCGCACAGTCATGTCAGCGGCCGACCGTCACGAGGCGCAGCATCGTGTCAGCGGCAGGTGGTGCGCTGCGCGGCAGGCTTGGCGAGGTCCTCGAGGAGCGTGGTCACGACGGGCTCGACGTCGGCGAGCCGGGCATCGGTCGTGGGGACCCCGTTGAGGAGCACCAGAAGGTCGTCAGGGTGAGCCATGGTGGGGGTGGTGCCGTTGCCGCTGTCACCGATGGCGAGGGCGGCGGCGCTGATCGCCGAGAAGGCAGCAGGGTCGAGGCTGCAGGTGACCTGGCCGTTGTTGACCTTGGCCAGCACGCTGCGGTCGTCCTGGAGGTTCACCGTGTCCGAGAACCCGGCCACGCCCCCCAACCGCTGGATCGCGATCGGGTAGGCCGCCGCCGAGGCGGCAGTGGTCGTCGACGAGGACGCAGCGCCCGGGACAGCCGGTGACTTCGCCGTGCACCCGGTGAGCAGCGCTCCGGTGAGGGCGACACAGGCGAGCACGGGCACGGCGGTGGGTCGCGACATACCGGACACCTTGCCACGGTCCCCGTCGGGCGGGGGAGACTGCACGCATGGCTCTCTCCATGGCAGACCTCGATGCCGCCACCGCAGTGGTGCGCCGGCACTTCCCGCCGCCCCCGCAGTTCGCCTGGCCCCTGCTCGGCGCGCACGCGGGTGCGACGGCCTGGGTCAAGCACGAGAACCAGACCCCCACCGGTGCCTTCAAGGTGCGCGGTGGCCTGGTCTACGCCGACCGCCTGACGCGCGAACGCCCCGAGGTCACCGGGGTCGTCTCGGCCACGCGGGGCAACCACGGCCAGTCGTTGGCCTACGCCGGGACCGCAGCCGGGCTGCGGGTCGTCATCGTCGTGCCGGAGGGCAACAGCCCGGACAAGAACGCGGCGATGCGGGGGTTCGGGGCAGAGCTCGTCGTGCACGGGGCCGACTTCCAGGAGTCGCGCGAGCACGCCGCCCGGCTGGGGGAGGAGCTGGGCCTCGAGACCGTGCCGTCGTTCCACCCCGACCTCGTGGCAGGCGTGGCGACCTACGCCAAGGAGCTCTTCGACGCCGCTGGCCCCCTCGACTCCGTCTACGTCGGGGTCGGCATGGGGTCGGGCATCGCCGGGCTCGTCGCGGTGCGCGACCTGCTCGGCCTCACCAC
>JBKJON010000343.1:0-11677 GCA_046595715.1 Marmoricola sp. | reverse complement strand
GGTCTGTGCCGGGGAGGTCTCGGGGGCGGGGACCTCGGATGCTTCTGGAAACTGTTCCAGATGCTCGCCGGTGGTCAGGGTGCGGGCGCCGACCTGGAGGTGACCCGGCCGGCGCTGCTTGAGCAGCTTGTGCAACCCGGACACGCTCACCCCAGCTCGGTGGCGGCGGCACGGATCGAGTACACCGAGCGCACCCCGGCGCCGTCGCGATCCTCCGGGATGGCAGCGGCAGCGTGCGCCAGGGCCTGCGCGGAGGGGCCCCAGCACCGAGCCTTGCCGAGGGCCGCGTCTCTGCGTGGGATTGTCCGTGGCTACGCCACGCAGCGGCCAACTGCACCAACATTTGCAACCAGTTGCCTCATCCCGAGGGCTGGTCGGGTCGTCAACTGCGGTGTCTAAGCCGTTGACCTGCGGTTTTGCAGCGAGCCGGTGACAGGAGTCGAACCCGCGACATCCTCATTACAAGTGAGGCGCTCTACCTACTGAGCTACACCGGCCAGGCCGTCGGTCTGCGCTGGGCACTCCGCGACGCGACGCCATCGTAGGTGACCGGAACGGTGACCCCAGCACGGCGACCCGCAGAACTACCAGTTCACCGCTTGGTCGTCGTCTTCACGCTCGGCGCCACCGGTCACGGCTCGAACTGATAGTCGCTCGGCACGGCGCCGCTGCTCAGCCGACGGAAGAATCGAGATCGAGCTCGACGTACGGCGCGACCGTCGGCTCACCAGTGGTCTCGACGGTCACCGGCTGGATCCCGACCGGCCGCCCCTCGCGGAAGGTGACCATGGTGAACTGCGCCGCCCGACGGAGCTTGCTCCCGATCGCGAGGGCGTACGCCGCCCCGCCGGTCGTCCCGTTGGTGTAGGTGTAGCCGGCCTTGCCGTTCTCGCCCACGACCCGGGTGGGGCCCTTCTGGACGTGCAGGTGACCAGCGACCACGAGGTCGGTGCACCCCCGTGCGAGTGCGGTCCCTCCCAGGTTGGCGTCGTGCACGATCAACGTCGCGATTCGCTGGCCCTGCTCGTCGAGCGTGCAGACGTCGTCGGCCACCGTCGCCTTGACCTCGGCGAAGGTCAGCCCTGTCTCGTCGCGCCAGTTGCCCAGTCCGCTCGAACGAGGGTCGTCCACCCCGGTGATCCGCACCCCCGCGAACGTCTGCTCAGCGTCACCGTCGAGGTGCGTCCAGCCCAGCTTCTGCAGGTGACGGCTCACGAAGGTGCCGTGGTCGTGGTTGCCCGACACCGCGACCCTGGCCTTGTAGCCGTCGAAGGCCTCGTCGAGCGAGTCGAGGCTGAAGGCCTCCCAGGACTGGCCGACCGAGGTGTCGTCGCCTGCGTCCAGCACGACCGTGGCGCCGGCGGCGTCGCCCGCTGCCCGCGCGACGGGGTCCATCCCGATGTTGTCGTGCCGGTCGCTGACGAGGACGGCGACCGTCTCTCCGTCACCCGGCTGGTGGAACTGGTCCGCCACGTCGCCGATGCGGTTGACGACGTCACGGTAGAACACCTTGCTGGTCTTGTAGGTGTCGAACAGGCTGAACACGAGGCGACGGGTCCCCTCGGTGACCAATCCGTTGCGGATCTGCCAGCCGGTGAGCCCCTCAGGAACGTCCACCTCGGGGAAGGCCGACGCCACACTGAGCCATCGGGTCTCCTCGACGAGATCGGGTTTGGTGCCCCAGGGCTGGACCAGCAGCAGGGCGCCGACGGCGAGCACCGTCACGCCCGCCACCCCGGTCCGCCCGCGACGCCGCAACAGCTGGGCGCGACGAGTGGGACCGAGCAGCAGCCAGAGGCCGGGGGCCACGAGCGCGATCACGCCCGCACGGAGCGCCTCCTGCTCGGCGAGGTCGGTGACCGCTTCGCGAACGCGCCGGATCTCCGCGTCCGGGTGGGCCGCGATGGCGGCGTAGCGCACGGCGATCTCGGAGCCCGTGGTCGCCGTGGTCTTGCCCAGCTCGACGTCGACCCCGACGCGACTACCCGACTTCGACCGGGTGTCGGGCAGGTAGGGACCGAGGTCCAGCCGCACGTAGCCGTCGAAGTTCGGCCGCACCACGGCGTCGTGGCTGGCCACGACCAGCTCCGTGTGCGAGTGCGTGAACAGCACCACCCACGTCGGCACCGCCACCACCAGCCACACCAGCGCGAACCCGAGGACGCGAAGAAGCCTGGACCGACGCGACCTGACGAGCCGAGCGTCGGTCGAGCCGGTCGACGTCACTAGGCGGTGGCTCGTTCCCGGGCCACGGCGTAGAGAGTGACGCTCGCTGCGACACCCGCGTTGAGGGACTCCAGCGAGCTGGCCATCGGGATCGACACGAGCAGGTCGCAGGTCTCCGCGACCAGCCTCGAGAGTCCCTTGCCCTCGGACCCGACGACGATCACGAGCGGCCCGGTGGCCAGCTCGAGGTCGCCCAGGGAGACGTCACCGTCGGCGGCGAGACCGATCACCATGCAGCCCGCAGCCTGGTAGGCCTTCAGCTGACGGGTCAGGTTGACCACCTGGGCCACCGGCACGCGGGCGGCCGCGCCGGCCGAGGTCTTCCAGGCGCTGGCCGTCATGCCTGCGGCACGTCGCTCGGGGATCACGACGCCGTGGGCCCCGAACCCGGCCGCGGAGCGTACGACGGCCCCGAGGTTGCGAGGGTCCGTCACCGAGTCGAGCGCGACGATCAGCGGCTTCTCCCCGTTGGCAGCGGCGAGGTCGAGCAGGTCGTCCGGGTCGGCGTACTCGTAGGCCGGGATGCGTGCGGCCAGCCCCTGGTGCACCGCGCCCGCAGTCATCTTGTCCAGCTCGGCCTTGGGCACCTCGAGCAGCGAGAGGTGCTTGTCCGCGGCGATCGAGAAGACCTCGCGAAGCCGGCTGTCGCGCTCGGCGCCCTCGGCGACGTACACCGAGATGACCGGAAGCCCCGCCCGCAGCGCCTCGACGACGGAGTTGCGACCGGCGATCCACTCGTGGTCGCCGCCCTTGCCGCCCGCCTTGGCGCCGGCCTTGCCACTGGGGCGACGGGGTCGGCCGGCTGGGCCGCCCTCGTCCTTCACCGGCTTCTTGTAGGTCTTGTGGTACGGCCGGTCCTTGGCCTTGGGGGTCGGCCCCTTGCCCTCGAGTCCACGACGTACCCGACCCCCGGAACCCGCGGTGGGGTTCCCCTTGCCGGTCCGCTTGATCGCGCCTTTTCGCTGGGAGTTACCTGGCATCACTCAACACTCCACTTCGGCCCCGATGGGGTGTCCTCGATGATGACGCCTGCCGCCAATATCCGGTCCCGGATCTGGTCGGCGGTGGCGAAGTCCTGGTGGGCGCGGGCCTCGGCTCGCTGCTCGAGCAGGCCCTGCACCAGCGCATCCACCACGGCGGTCAGGTCGTTGGTGCCCCCATTGGCCCAGTGTTCGTCGGCGGGGTCGAGCCCGAGGACACCGAGCATCGCATGCACCTCACCTGCGCTCTGGGCGGCGGTCTGGAGACCTCCGTCCGCGAGGGCCTTGTTGCCGGCGCGCACGACGTCGTGGATCACGCCGACCGCTGCCGGGGTCCCGAGGTCGTCGTCCATCGCGGTGACGAAAGCGGCTGGGAGGGCGTGTCGAGCCGGCGGCTCAGTGACCTCGCCAGCCGCGGCATCGGCCCGCTCCAGGAAACCCTCGACCCGCTGGAAGCCGACCGCTGCCTCCGCCAGCGCCTCGAAGCTGAACTCGACGGTGGATCGGTAGTGCGCGGCCACCATGTAGTAGCGCAGCTCGATCCCGCGCACCCGCTCGAGCACGTGCGGCACCAGCAGCGAGTTGCCGAGCGACTTGCTCATCTTCTCGCCGCTCGTGGTGATCCAGGCGTTGTGCATCCAGTACGACGCGAAGGCGTACCCAGCCGCCCGGGACTGGGCCTGCTCGTTCTCGTGGTGGGGGAAGCGAAGGTCGACGCCGCCGCCGTGGATGTCGAACGCGTCACCGAGGTACTTGCCGGCCATCGCCGAGCACTCGATGTGCCAGCCGGGGCGGCCTCGTCCCCACGGGGAGGGCCACGAGGCGGTCGAGGGCTCGGAGTCCTTGCGCCCCTTCCACAGGGCGAAGTCGCGGGGGTCGCGCTTGCCGCGCGGGTCGGCGTCCTCGGCGGCTTCCATGTCGTCGACCTTCTGGCGGGTCAGCTCGCCGTACGCCGGCCAGGACTGGACCTCGAAGTAGACGTCGCCCGAACCGTCCTCGGCCGCGTAGGCGTGGCCGCGCTCGATGAGCAGCGCGATCAGCTCGAGCATCTCCGGCACGTGACCGGTCGCGGCCGGCTCGTAGGTCGGCGGCAGGACGTGGAGGTCGTCGTAGGCCTTGTCGAGCTCGCGCTTCATGGCGTAGGCGAGGTTGTACCAGGGGCGATCCTGCTCGGCCGCCTTGACCAGGATCTTGTCGTCGATGTCGGTGATGTTGCGGATGAAGTGCACGGCATAGCCGTTCGCCGTCAGCCAGCGCCGCAGCACGTCGAAGTTGACCGCCGAGCGCACGTGGCCGACGTGCGGCTCCGACTGGACCGTCAGCCCGCAGACGTAGATGCTCGCCCTCCCCTCCTCGAGGGGGACGAAGTCGCGGACCGCGCGCGCAGCGGTGTCATGGAGGCGGAGTGTCACCCGCCAATCCTAGAGGTCCGCGAGGTCTGGGCTGACCGGGCCCGGTTCACCCGGTCGCGGGGATCCGCCCGGTCACAAATGTGACAAAACTGCATACGTGTGGCGGATGAGCACTAATGTGACTCCCGTGCTTCCCCACCTCCTCGCTCCGCTGCGCGTCCAGGCTCTAGGAGCCGGGTTCCTGGCCCTCGTCGTCGTGGGCGCGCTGCTGACCGACCCCGTGGTGCCCGATCGTGCCCGCCTGGCCGTGGCCACGACGTCGGGACAGCACAGGTTCGCCCAGATCACCACCGGCGCCAACTTCGGCGCCGGGATCTCCGAGGGAGTCCGGGTCCCCGGGGGCTCGGTCACGATGACGACCCCGCGCGGCGCCCTGACCTCCGGCGGCAAGGGCTACGCCTGGTCACGCTGGAGCTCGTGGTTCGTGCGACCGCACCAGGCCTTCACCCAGGTCATCGCGACCTGGAACATCATCACGCCTCCGCACACGCTCGTGCAGGTCCAGGCCCGCGCCCGCAGCACCTCGGCACCTTCAGCGGCTGGAAGCTGATGGGCGGCTGGACCACGCGCGACGACTCCTTCACCCGCCGCAGCGCGCCACGCAGGCCGACTCGGTCGCGAGCGTCACCACCGACACTCTGGTCGCCCGCCCCGGGGTGACCCTCGACGGCTACCAGCTCCGGGTGCTCCTCCTCCGAGCACCCTCCAGCACCGCTTCCCCGGCGGTGCGATCCCTCCAGGCAGTGGCCGGCCGGCCCGTCTCCGCCCTCCCGGCGACGAGCCGGCGGCTGCTGCCCGCCAGGACGTTGAACGTGCCGCGCCACTCCCAGATGACCCACCGCGGCCAGTACCCCAGTTCGGCGGCGGCCAGGCCTGGTGCTCCACCACTTCGCTCTCGATGCTGCTCGGCTGCTACCGCACACTGCCCTCGCCCGCCAACCAGGCCTTGGTCGACAAGCGGTACGCCGACCCGTGGGTCGACCACGTCGCCCGCGTGGTCTACGACTACAGCTACCGCGGTGCCGGCAACTGGGCCTTCAACACCGCCTATGCCGCCAACCTGACCATCGACTCCTTCGTCACCCGTCTCACGTACCTCCGCGACGCCGAGCGGTTCATCGCCGCCGGCATCCCCCTGGCGGCCTCGATCACCTTCGCCAACGGCCAGCTCAATGGCGCCCCGATCGGCGGCACCGCCGGCCATCTCGTGGTGATCGTCGGCTTCACCGCCAACGGCGACGTGGTCGTCATCGACCCTGCGGCCCCGACAGACGGCTCGGTCGGGCGTACCTATGACCGCGGCCAGTTCGAGCGCGCCTGGCTCCGCAGGTCCAGCGGCACCGTCTACGTCGTACGCGACGCCGCCCACCCGCTTCCCACCCGGGCGCTCGGCATTTACCGCTGGTGACGGTGGGGCGTGGCGGTTTTTCTGGTTAACCAGTGAAACTGCCACTTACCCCACGTTGCAACGTTGGGTACTGGCGGTTTTTCTGGTTAACCAGAAAAACGGCCACCGGAGCTCATGCTCCGTAGCCCCCGTCCACATCCACCTTCTGCCCACTGATGAACCCGGCCCGGTACGACGCCAGGAAGCACACCGCCTCGGCGATGTCGTGGACGATGCCGAACCGACGCAGGGGGATGTGCGCGCGGGCAGCCTCGAGCGCCTGGTCGTCCAGCTCACCGCTCTCGATCAACCGTTTGGCCATCCCGTCGGTGAGCATGCCTGGCCCCACACAGTTGGCGCGTACGCCGTAGCGCCCCTCCTCCACCGCCAGCGCCCGCACGAGCGCCTCGACCGCGGCCTTGGGCGCCGAGGACAGGGCGTCGCGCACCGGGAAGCGGGAGGTGGCGGCCGTCGTGACGGCCACGACGCTGCCCGAGGAGGACCGCAACGCTGGCAGCGACGGGCCTACGACGTTGAAGAAGCCACCTGCGTCCGTCGCGAGCTGCTCACTCAGGGCGGTCGGGTCGACGTTGCTCAGGTGGGTCATCGGCACGTCCGGACCGGCGGCGGTGACCAGGGTGTGGAGCGCACCGTGCCGTTCGACCACGGCGTCGAGCATGGCCGCGCACGCGGGGGCATCGGTCGTCTCCAGCTGGTGTGAGCTCACCCGGACGCCGTACGACGTGACCTCGTCGCACAGGCGTTCAGCCGCCTCCACGTTCGATCGCCACGTGAACGCGACGTCGCTGCCACGCCGCGCCATGAGTCGCACGACGGCCCGTCCGATGTCGCCACTCCCCCCGACGACCAGAGCCACACCTGCCACGTCTGCGAAGTCGTCCATGGGGACAGGTTAGGCGCCTTGCTTCGCCTTGAAGGAGATCGAGTCCCAGCCGCTCGCGCCGTCGGGGACCACGTCGGTCCGCACGGAGGTCTGCGTGTAGCCGGACCTGTCGGTCGCGCGTACGACGAGCTGGTGCTCGCCCGGCGCGACGTCGACGGTCGCCGACCACTGCACCCAGGTGTCGGCGCTGGGGACGCGACCGAGGTCGGCCTGCACCCACGAGGCGCCGTCGAGCTGGTACTCCACCTTCTCGATGCCGGTGTGCTGGGCCCACGCGCTGCCGCCCACGCGGACCGAGCCGGCCTTCACCGTGGCCCCGCTGGCCGGTACGTCGATCCGCGACTGGGTCTTCACCGGCCCCTTCTCGGACCAGCCACGGTCGGTCCAGAACGCGGAGAACGAGTCGAACGTCGTCACCTGGAGGTCGACCAGCCACTTGGTGGCCGAGACGTAGCCGTAGAGGCCGGGCACCACCATCCGCACCGGGAAGCCGTGCGCCACGGGCAGCGGCTGCCCGTTCATCGCGACGGCGAGCATCGCGTTGCGGTCGTCGGTCAGAGCCGCCAACGGGGTGCCGCAGGTCCAGCCGTCCTGCGAGGTCTGCTTGACCGCGTTGGCGCCGGGTTTCACGCCGGCCTCGGCGAGGAGCTCCCGGACGAGTACGCCGGACCACCAGGCGTTGCCGATGAGGTCTCCGCCGACCTCGTTGGACACGCAGCACAGGGTGACCCAGGCCTCGGTGAGCTGGCGGTCGACCAGGTCCTGGTAGCTGAACCTGAGTTCCTTGTCGACCATCCCGTGGATGCGCAGCTCCCAGTCGGGTGGCGAGATCGCGGGCGGGGCCAGCGTCGTGTGGATGATGTAGAAGTCCTGGTTGGGCGTACGCCACGGGCCAGCACCGGGCACTCCTGAGGCGGCGCCCGCGGGGACCTCCCCGTGCCGGACCGGCAGGCGCAGCAGCCGCCGAGCCTGCTCCACGTGTCGCCGTCCGCTCCCGGCCAGCCGGCCGGCGTAGGTCAGCACCACCGCCCCGCCGATGACCCAGGCGGAGCGTTTCAGGAAGTCGCGGCGTCGCAGGCCGGTGGCGTCCTCGCCCGGGACCTCACCGAGGAGGGGTGCGGTGAGCAGGCGCAGGGTCACGATCCAGGTGATGAACCCGACCATCAGGGCCAGCGACGATCCGATGCTGGGGTTGGGCTGCTGCAGCACCGCCACGAGGCCGACGGCGGCGAGGACGAAGAAGACGAGGTCGGGAGCCAGCGGGAAGCGATGGACCCAGGAGGCGGCGTAGGCACAGATCCCGAGGACCACCACCGCCGTGCCGCCCAGCAGCAACGGCTTGTCGGCGGAGCCGACGAGGTGGATCAGGAAGAGGGCCACGGGACCCGGCGTCAGATCGCGTACGACGGAGGCGACCGCCTCGACCGGACTGGCCTCGGCCCGCAGCGCGCTCGCTGCCGCCTGGCTCAGCGCGACTCCGGCGGCGCCGGCAATGACGCCCGCGAGCGCGAGCAACCTACGGGACACGCCCGTGGCAGCGCGTTCCTTCGTGCCCAGGACTGGGCTCATCGGGGAACTCACCTCTCCATGGTGTCGCATGGCGGCAACTGGGAGGACCGTCGCAGCCCATCCGGGGCATGATCGTCCCCGTGAACCAGCGCATCGGCATCGGCACCGACGTCCACCGCCTCGCACCAGGGCATTCGTTGCGGGTGGCCGGACTGGATTGGCCTGAGGAGGACCGCGGGCTCGTGGGCCACTCCGACGGCGACGTCGTGCTCCACGCGATCTGTGACGCCCTGCTCTCGGCCGCCGGGCTGGGAGACCTCGGCAGCAACTTCGGTACGTCGGAGCCTCAGTGGGCCGGTTCGCCCAGCGGCGACCTGCTGGCCGAGACCCTGCGCCGGGTCCGGGCAGAGGGCTGGGAGGTCGGCAACGTGGCCTGCCAGCTGATCGGGAACCGGCCACGCTTCTCCGCACGCCGCGACGAGGCTCAGCGTGGCATCGCCGAGCGGCATGGCATCAGCGTCTCGCTCAGCGCCACAACGACCGACGGCCTCGGGCTCACCGGGCGCGGCGAGGGGCTGGCCGCGATCGCGACGGCCCTGCTCCACGAGAACGGGGAGGACTGAGGGCGCAGACGGGTCCCCGAACGGCACCGGGGTGCCACGATGGGTGACATGCAGTCGGTCGCCGGTTCGTTGCTGATCGCCTCGGCGACCCTGAGGGACCCCAACTTCGCGCGGTGCGTGGTGCTCGTGGTCGACTCCGACGCCAACGGCAGCCTTGGCCTGATCCTCAACCGCCCCACCGAGACCCCGGTCGGCGAGGTCCTCGACTCCTGGCAGGACATGACCAGCGGCCCGGACGTGTTCTTCCGCGGCGGACCCGTCGAGCTGAACGCCGCCCTCGCCCTGGGGTCGCTGCGCGACGGTCAGCCGCCTGCGGGCTGGCAGCCGCTCACCGGGTCGCTCGGGCTGGTCGACCTGGACAGCTCCCCCGACCTCTTCCTCGGCCGGCTGGCTGCGCTGCGGGTCTACGCCGGCTACACCGGCTGGGCGGCCGAGCAGCTCGAGGGCGAGATCGCGGAGGGCAGCTGGCACGTCGTACCCGCCGAGGCGACCGATCTCTTCACCAGCACCCCCGAGCGCCTCTGGCGCGACGTGCTCCGTCGACAGCCGCCACCCCTCTCGATGCTGGCCACGCTGCCGGAGGACGCCAACCTCAACTGAGGATCCGCCCCACCGCTGCCCACGGCCACCGCCCGGGCAGACTCTTCACGTTCCAGGACCAGGAGGACAGGATGTCGACCTACGACGGTCTCCGCCTGCTCCGGTCGCGCCCGTGAGCGCCCCGACGACCTACCCGCGTACTGCCGCCGTGATCCTGGCTGCCGGTTCCGGCAGCCGGCTCGGCGCCGAGCTCAACAAGGTGCTGCTGCCCCTCCTCGGGACCCCGATCCTGGCCCGGTCCGTGCGGACGGTGCTCGAGGTCATCGGCGTGCACCGGATCGTGCTTGTCGTACGCCCCGAGGACCGGGACGCCGTCCGCGAGGCCGTCGCCCCGCACCTCGGAGCCCACGACCTCTGGGTCGTCGACGGCGGAGCCCACCGGCACGCCTCCGAGTGGCAGGCGCTGCGGACCCTGGCCGCCGACATCGAGGACGGCGAGATCGACGTGGTCGCCATCCACGACGCCGCCAGGCCCCTCGCCTCCGAGGCGTTGTGGCGAGAGGTCATCGACACCGCGCTGGAGCACGGTGGCGCCATCCCGGTGCAGCAGATGCCGCCGCTCTCCCTCCGCAACGGGTTCCGGGCGGCCGGGGGCCTGGTCGGCGTCCAGACACCGCAGGCCTTCCGGGCCGGCGACCTGCTCGGGGCGCATCGGCAGGCCGAGGCAGAGGGGTACGTCGGCACCGACACCGCGAGTGTCCTCGAGCGCTACTCCGAGGTCACCGTGCTCGGCGTGCCCAGCACCGCGGCCAACCTCAAGGTGACCTTTCCCGAGGACGTCGAGCTGGCCGAGACGCTGCTCACCCGCCGGCGCTGAGGGCGCCCAGCACGTCGAGGTCTGCGGCGTCCACGATCCGACGGCCCAGCGCGGGGGCGGCAATGTAGTGCACCGGGAAGCGCTGGGTGAGCTCCTCCACGAACGCCGCCAGGTCGTCGAGCTCGAGGACGTCGAGGGCGGCGACGACGGTGGCCGGCAGCACGACCGGCGAGGTCACGCACATCAGCTGGTCCCGGTCGACGGTCGCACCGAGCTGGCGGCCGTCGTACTCCTTGACAGTGTCGGTGACCGGTCGTACGCCGACCACGACCGCTCCGGTCCCGACAGACTTCGCGATCGCCTCCTCGATGAACGCCACTGGCGTCAGCGGGCACAGCGGATCGTGGATGACGAGCATTTCCCCGGCGTCCTGCAGCGCAGCCAGTGGTACCCCGTAGTCGAACAGGGTCACCCCGGCGGTCGTCAACGCCCACGAAGCGGCCGCGACCAGCGACTCCCCATGGATCAGCGCGAACGGCAGCGACCCCCGGCTCTCGAGGGGTACGACGCCCAGCGGCTCAGCGGGCTGGTCGAAGATGTCCATGGGGTCACATTAGGGCTCAAGTTTTTCTGGTTAACCAGTGAAACGGCCACTTAACCCACGTTGCAACGTTTGGGTGCTGGCAGTTTTTCTGGTTAACCAGAAAAACTGCCAGCAACCAGACACACATCGAACCCCCGGACTCACAGGTCACGGGGGTTCGACGGAGACTAACCAGGCGGTTCAGTCAGGGTGTTCAGGAAGCGAGGACCTCGTCGAGGATCGCCTCGGCCTTGTCCTCGTTCGTGTGCTCGGCCAGGGCCAGCTCGGAGACCAGGATCTGGCGCGCCTTGGCCAGCATCCGCTTCTCGCCGGCAGAGAGGCCACGGTCACGCTCGCGGCGCCACAGGTCGCGCACGACCTCGGACACCTTCATCACGTCACCGGAGTGCAACTTCTCCAGGTTGGCCTTGTAACGACGCGACCAGTTGGTCGGCTCGTCCGGCACCACGGCACGCAGCACCTCGAAGACACGGTCGAGGCCTGCCTTGTCCACGACGTCGCGGACACCGACGAGATCGAGGTTGCACGAGGGCACTCGGACCACCAGGTCCTGCTGTGCCACGATGCGAAGAACCAGGTACTGCTTCTCTTCCCCCTTGATGGTGCGCATCTCGATGTTTTCGATGACCGCCGCCCCGTGATTTGGATAAACGACCGTTTCGCCAACAGTGAACG
>JBKJON010000342.1:0-2749 GCA_046595715.1 Marmoricola sp. | reverse complement strand
GGAGGCCCTAGGCCGAATCGGTAGTCGGGGCCGAGGGCTGGTTGCCGGCCTAGGGTCCATCTATCTGGGTGAAAAGCAGCACCCCCGGAGCCAAGGGCGCTCTGGGTGAATGCCCGTGCTTGCGGAGGTCCAGTTCGGGCCGGTTCTGCCTTTGGGTCAGACGGAGTCCGTGCGTGGGCCGTGAGCGACGGCATCGGCGGCGCCCGTTCGACTTGTCACGTTGCGGGGTTGCCGCATGGAGATCTGGACGGGGTCGTGACGGGGCGTTTCTCCGCGGTGAGCGGGTAGCACGCCGACAAGGGGCATGGCCCTGACCGGATATCTACCCCCGGCCACCTGGCGGCTGGTGAGGCGTGTGGTGAGGCGTGTGGTGAGGGCGACGTCCTTCCGTGAGGCACAAGTGCTTTCACGAAGGGACAGGCTGATGACGCCGCTGGGACACGTGGGTGTGACGACCGATGAGCTGAACGACATGGTCGAGGGCAAGGTCTGGGAGCGATGGCTGATCGCGGAGCCATCGCTGGCGGTGGTCGGCTCGCTGGGGGACCTCCATGAACTGCGTGGGTTGGCGACCGATGGACCGTTGGGTGCGTTGGTTCGGCTTGCTGCACGTGACGGTGGGGATGACCAGCTGGCCGGGATCGCGGTCGTCCATCAGCTCAATGGGGGAGTGCGTCGACTGATCGCCTCGTTGGGTGACCAGTCTGATGACATCGAGGCGATCGTGATCGGTGCGCTGTGGGAGCGGGTCAGGGCGTTTCCCTGGCAGCGGCGTCGGCGGGCGTACGCCGCCAACCTGATGCTGGACACCAAAACTTCGGTGATGGCCTTCCTCCAGCCCGGGCGCACTCGTCGGGGCCCCGAGCCGGTGGCGTTCATCGAATCCACGACCTGTCTGGAGGCGTTGGCTCAGCTGCCGGCGTGCAGGTGGCCGGACAACGAGTCGTGTGGTGCCGGTGGGAATGATCTGGCTGATCTGCTCGCCTGGGCTCAGCTTCGACGCGTGATCCCAGACGCCGACGTGGCGTTGCTGCTGCAGCTGGTGGAGGCCGGGCGCGAGGTCGCCGAACTGGAGAGCCCCCGCACGTTGCGCGGTGTGTGCTCGGACGCTGCCCTTCGGCGGGTGGCGCAGCGTCGAGGCGTGAGCACGAAGACGATCCTGCGGCAGCGCAATCGAGCGGTGGCCGCACTGCGGGCACAAGCTCCGCTGTACCTGGCCGAGGTCGCCTGAGATGTCCGCGCACCCACCACGTCGGCGCCTGCCATGAACATGAGCATGGTCATCACACGCCAGCCGGTCACTATCGCCGAGTTGGTGGCTGCCCTCAGAGTGCAGCAGGGTCGCAAGGATGCTCTGATCCCAACGGGGAGCGACGATGCGTGCCGTTCGGCGCGCGCAGCGCAGGGGGCACGAGCTGTGCTCGTGGTCGGTGCGCACCCCGGGGCAGGCACCAGCGTCGTGGCGCTGGCACTCGCGGAGGTCCTGGGTATGACGGACCCGACGTCGGGAGTTGATGGTGTGCGGCTGGTCGACGCAACCGGGGATGGGGCTTCTGGCCTAGCCGGGGCGGCCCAGCGCGAGATCGGCGGTCGCGACGATCGTTGGCGGATTGGGCGCCGCGGGGCGATCGACATCTGGTGGCCGGCTGCGCCCAGGATCTCCATGCGTGAGCTCCCCGAGATCATCCTTTCGGGGACTGGTCCGCTCGTGGTTGATGCCGGCTGGTCGGATCGGCAGGGGATCGGTGCGGAACGGTTCGGTGCCCTGTTCGCGGCCTCTCGGGTCATGGTGGTGTGTCGAGCTTCGGTGCCCGGCGTACGACGGGTGGAGCTGGCCCTGGAAGGTCTGCCAGGTCGACCGGTGGTGGCGGCGGTAGGTGCTCGCCGGTGGCCCGCGGCCGTCGTGGCCTCGTGGGGGCCGCGACTGGCCCAGGCCGTGAGCGAAGACCGGGCGGTACTGATCCCGTCGGTGCGTCGCGTGGAGGTCAACGGCATCGACTCCGAAGCCCTGCCCCGTTCGATCACCGGGGCGGCTACTCGAGTGGCCGGGCTCTTGTGGCCAGCGACGCTCGCGTCTTCGCAGACGTCTCGCATCGGAAGGGTTCACCGATGATTCTGCTCGACATCAACAACGTGTGCGCCCAGGCGCCGACGGGGATCGCTCAGTACACCGACCTGCTGATGAGCTGGGTCAAGTACGGCGTAGCCGCGGTGATCATCGCCGCCGGGTTCATCTCGGTGGGGGCAATGGTGATCGGCCGGCTCGGCAGCATGTCGCGGGCGGCCCAGATGGGAACCTCTGGCCTGGTCTATGCGGTCCTGGCAGCCATCGGCTACGTCACCATCTACGGCATCTTGTGGGCCATCGTCGGCAAGGGTTGCTGATGAATGGGCGGCGCAGACCTCGACGGCGACCATCTAGCCCGCAGGTTTGGAGCAGGCGGCGCCTGCAGGTGGTGCTCGGCCTCACGGGATTCGTCGTCCTGGCGCTCCTGGGCGGCAGCGCCTGGTCGATCACAGGGATGCTGGCCACCCAGCCCAACAGCCATCGCATCGGCGGTGGTGTCGCAGCCACGGGCGCCGGTACTGCCACGGGCAAGCAGGATGAGTGGGCCACTGGGTCGCTGCCTGATGCCGGGCTTCGCGCGGCTCAACCCGGGCCGTTGAGCACCGGTTCTTCCGGAACGATCTCGCTGCCTCAACCTGACCGCCTGGGCGCTGTGCAGGTCCCGACCGGCTTCCCGCACAC
>JBKJON010000247.1:0-3628 GCA_046595715.1 Marmoricola sp. | reverse complement strand
GATGAGGAAGGTGGCCTCGCGGTCCTCCCAGCACTCGTAGATGTTGGGGCAACCGGCCTCCTGGCACACCGTGTGGAGCCCCTCAGACTTCACCAGGCTCTGGAGGTGCTTGTAGTTCGGTCCCATCTTGGCGCGCGTCTTGATCCACTCGGGCTTGCGCTCGATCGGGGTCTCGGCGTTGCGCACCTCGAGGCGTAGGAGCTTGCGGCCCGCGGGAGCGGCGGTGCCGGCGGGGGAGGTGGGGGCGGCTTGTTCAGGCGCTTGAGTCACGGTTTCAACTGTACGTCGAGGCCCCGGGAGGAGCCGAACCGACGTTGCCCGCATCAGCAACCGAGGGGCTGCCTTTTGCTGGTGGTCGTGACCCGGCGGGGTCGTGAACGGCACTACGCGCTGCGGCCCGATGGCCTCGGCCCCGTCTCCGCCCTGATCGGGGAGCTGTCCGGGCCCAGTCACCTCTCGAAGAGGTTCGCCGGTGCGCTGGACGCCCTCGACACCGAGGTACGCCGTACCGGACGTGACCGCCGCGACCGGGAGGAGCTCGGGACCGCCACCCGACAGGAGGAGATCGCATGACCCCCGACCCACCGGCAGCGTCCGCCGCGACGGAGCCCGCGCGTCGGTCGACTGAGCGTTCTCAGACGTCCCGGCGGTCGAACCACACGAGCGAGACCACGACCGAGATCGCGAGCAGCACGCCGAGGAACGTGCCGGCCTCGAGGTGGCTCATCACCTGGGTCGTGCTGCAGTCCGGGGCGCGTGCACAGGTGATGCTGGGGTCGTAGTACTGGTGGTGCAGGGCCAGCCAGCCGACGGCGTTGTTGCCGACCGACCAGCGCCCCACCCCGTCGAGGGGAAGCAGGTTGACGAGGATCTCGCCGCCGACGGCGTAGACGAAGAGCAGGGCCAGGGTGGCCACGGTGTGCCGGAAGATCATCGTCAGCGCGAACGCCCCGAGCCCGGCGGCCATCCCCAGCCCGACGCCGCGCGCGACGTGCCACACCAGATGGGTCGCGTCGGCGGAGGACGTGTCGATGCCTCGTGACTCCGCGACCAGTCCCAGCCCCAGCCAGAACCCGCTGAGCACGACGAGGGTGATCAGGCCGCTGCCGATCATCACCGCGGCCGCCTTCGCGAGCCACACCCGGGTGCGGCGTGGCACGAAGACCAGCTGGTTGGCCATCGACCGCGACGACCAGTCGGCGCCCGCGAAGGTGCAGCCGGCGATCACGATCAGCCCGATGACGAGGAGCGCGAGGCCGAGACCCTCCTCGTCGAGCACCTGTCTCAGGTCGAGCTCGTCCCGCGGGTAGTAGCTATCGGCCGAAGGCACCAGGGCGTCGACGCACTCGTCGGCCGTCGCCAAGGGGCCGAGGTAGCCGGCGGGGTCCGCACGGCAGGCCTTGACCTCCTGCTGCAGCTCGTCGCGCTGACCCTCGAGATCGGCCTGGGCCGTGGCGTCGATGCGGTCGGCCCGTGTCAGGGGACGGGTGTTCCACGCGGTCGCCCCGATGAAGGCGACCGCAGCAAGCACCGTGGCCAGCGCGATGAGGGCGATGGCGCGACGTGAGCGAAACCGGTTGAGCTCGACGAGCACCAGGCGCATCAGGCGTCCTCGCCGTCGGAAGAGGTGGTCGTGCCGGTCTCGTCCGCGTGCCCGGTCAGCTTGAGGAAGAAGCTCTCCAGCGTCGGCCGGACCGCGAGCAGCTCCCGCACGTAGACGCCCTTGTCGGCGAGCAGGCGGGTGATCTGCTCGGGCTGGTCGTGCCCCTCCACGACGAGGTGGTCCGTCTCCCGCGTCACGGCGTAGCCGGCCGACTCCAGGAAGCGCACGGCCGCCTGCGGGTCAGCCACGCCCACGCGGGTGCGGGAGACCTTCTCGCCGAGCAGGTCGTCGACCTTTCCCGAGGCGAGGAGCTGCCCCTGCCCGAGGATGGAGACCGAGTGACAGACCTGTTGCACCTCGGCCAGGATGTGGGAGCTCAGCAGCACCGTCACCCCGGAGTCGCCCAGCCCGCGGATCAGCTCACGGATGCTCTGGATCCCGGCAGGGTCGAGCCCGTTGGTGGGTTCGTCGAGGATGAGCAGGTCGGGGCTCTTGAGGAGCGCCGCGGCGATGGCCAGTCGCTGCTTCATCCCCAACGAGTAGCCCCGGTAGTCGTCGCGGGCCCGGTCGGCCAGCCCGACCTGCTGCAGGGCCGCGTCGACCGAGGAGCGTGGCAGGCCGATGGAGCGAGCGAGCAGGGTGAGGTTCTTGCGGCCGGTGAACGTGGGGAGGAAACGGGGCTCCTCCACCACGGCCCCGACGCGGTCGATCACCTGGGGCAGGTGGGCAGGGACCTCGCGACCGAAGAGCCGCACGTCGCCCTTGGTCGGGCGAGCCAGACCCAGCAACATCTTGATGGTGGACGTCTTCCCGGAGCCGTTGGGGCCCAGGAAACCGTGCACGCCGCCCGGCGGGACGCTCAGATCGAGCCCGTCGACGGCCACGATGCGTCGGCCGTGGGAACGGTAGACCTTCCGCAGGCCGTTCGTCTCGATCACGAGATCAGTCATCGGACGTCAGCACCCTTCCACGAGCCAGCCACCAGCATGGCCCAAGGCCGGGTCAGGCGAGCGGATTGAGCACGGGGACACGCAGGTCCCCGGAGGGCGCCTCCCCGGTCGTACGGCGGCCGGGCTCGGGTCGCGGCTCGTAGTCGGGTGTGGGCTCGTACGGCGACCACTCCAGCAGGTCGGCAAGGTGCGCCTCGACCAACGGAAGGACCTCGGCCATGGACACGTCGCGTCCGAGCTCCTCGGAGATTGTGGTGACGCCGGCGTCGGCGATGCCACAGGGAACGAACCGGTCATACCAGGAGAGGTCAACGTCGCAATTGAGGGCGAAACCGTGCATCGTCACGCCGCGGCTGACGCGGATGCCGATCGCCGCGATCTTGCGCTCGGGCCTTCCGCCACCGGCCTGGAGCCAGACGCCGCTGCGACCGGGCACACGCGCAGTGGTCACGCCGAGGTCGGCGCACACCGCGATCAGGGCCTCCTCGAGCCGGCGGACGTAGTCGACGACGAGCACGTGGTCCGGCAGCCTCACGATGGGGTACCCCACGAGCTGGCCCGGACCGTGGAAGGTGATCTTGCCGCCGCGGTCGACCTCGATGACGGGCGTGCCGTCAGCCGGTCGCTCGTGCGGCTCGGTGCGCTTGCCCGCGGTGTAGACGGGGGAGTGTTCCAGCAGCAGGACGGTGCCGGGACCACCGGCCACGACCCCGGCGTGGACCTCGCGCTGCCGTTCCCACGCCTCCAGGTAGTCCACGGGTGCGTCGGTGAGCCTCTCGAAGACCAGTGCGTTCACCCTGCGAGGTTAACGCGCCCGGGGTCGCCTGTGGAAAACCGTCGCAACGCTCCCGATCGGGGGCAGGGTGTCGGCATGCGGTTTCTGGTCGGCCTGCCTCTGCTCCTGGGACTGGCCTTGCCGGCACCGGCCCCGGAAGCCGCCGAGGCGCCGCTCGCAGGAGCACGGGCCGATCTGGTCGCCTCGCTGGCGGTGCTGCACCGCTGGGACACCCGTCGTGCGCAGGCGTGGGCCGACGCCGACGCGCCGGGACTCCGTCTGCTCTACACGGCCGGTTCC
>JBKJON010000230.1:0-3593 GCA_046595715.1 Marmoricola sp. | reverse complement strand
AGGTCCGAGGGCGGGTTGGTGCCCTCCCCCGCTCGGTCGCACGCCTCGCGCACGCCGTCGACGGTCGCCTCGCAGCCCACCAGGGCCTCCTCGACGCCCCGGGCCCGCAGGGGCGTGTTGCCCATGTTGACCAGGCCGATGCGCGCCTCGGTGATGGTGGAGCCCTCGAGCCGGACCGCTGCGGCGACCGAGACGATCGGCCACTGGTGGGCGACCCGCACGAACTTCTCGTAGTGGGTGCCCCAGCCGTCGTACTTCTTGAACCGGATCGCCGTGAGCAGCTCGTCCTCGCCCACCGCCGTCGCGAACAGGTCCTCGAAGAAGTCGGCCGCGGCCACCGTGCGCTCACCGCCCTGGCCGGAGATGACCAGCTCGGCGTCGAGCGCCAGGGTCGGTGCCCCGCAGTCCCCGGCCGGGTCGGCGTGCACGAGCGCGCCGCCCAGGGTGCCGCGGTGACGGATCTGCGGGTCGGCGACCTCGGTGATCGCCTTGTGCAGCAGCCCGAGGCTGTTCTTGACCGAGGCGTCGGCCAGGATCTCGTAGTACGGCGCCATCGACCCGATGGTGATGGTGTCGCCGTCGTCGGTGATCTGGCGCAACGCGTCGATGTTGTTGATGTCGACGATCATCTCGGGTGCGTTGAGCCGCATTCGCAGGACCGGCAGCAGGGACTGCCCACCGGCCAGCACCTTGGCCTCGTCACCGTGCTCGGCGAGCGCAGCGAGCGCCTCCTCGACGGTGGTCGGGGCGAGGTAGTCGAACTTGGCGGGGATCTCTGGCCTGCTCCATTCGTGCTTCCGGCCGTGCGGTCGGTCTGGCCCTCGTGGCCGGTGGACTCGTCGAAGTGCGGGGCCGCACCTCCGGTGGTCGGGTCCGACCCGCCCCCGTCCTTGGCGTGGATCGCCTTCCAGACGCGTTCGGGCGTGCACGGCATGATGATGTCCTCCACGCCGAACTGCCGGATCGCGTCGAGCACGGAGTTCACCACCGCCGGGGTCGAGGCGATCGTGCCCGCCTCGCCGACGCCCTTGGTGCCCAGCGTGTTGGTCAGCGACGGCGTCGTGTTGTGGTCGATGTCGAAGCTGATCGTGTCGGCCGCGGTGGGCACGAGGTAGTCCACGAACGAGGCCGACACGAGCGTGCCGGAGTCGTCGTACACCGCCTCCTCCCACAAGGCCTGGGCGATGCCCTGCACCAGGCCGCCGTGCACCTGGCCCGCGACGATCAGCGGGTTGACGATGTTGCCGATGTCGTCGACGCAGGTGTACTTGCGCATCTTCACGCGGCCGGTCTCGGTGTCCACCTCCACGGCACACAGGTGCGTGCCGTGGGGATAGTTGAAGTTCACCGGGTCGTAGGTCGCGTCGGCGTCGAGCGAGGGCTCCACCCCGTCGGGCAGGTCGTGCGCGGCGAACGTGGCCAGTGCGACCTCGGTCATCTGGACGCCCTGGTCGGTGCCCTTGACCCCGAAGCGGCCGGCCTTGTACTCCAGGTCCTCGACGTTGGCCTCGAGCATGTGGGCCGCGATCGGCCGCGCCTTCTCGATGACCTTGTCGACGGCCTTGACGATGGCCTCGCCACCGACGACCAGCGAGCGCGAGCCGTAGGTGTCCATGCCCTTGTGGGCGATGGCGGTGTCGCCGTGCAGCACCTCGATGTCCTCGTAGGGGATCCCGAGGCGGTCCGAGACGATCTGGCTGAACGCCGTCTCGTGCCCCTGCCCGTGGGCGCTGGCGCCCGTGAGCAGCTCGACCTTGCCGGTCGGCAGCATCCGCACGCTTGCGTGCTCCCAGCCACCGGCGCCGTAGTCGAGGCTGCCGAGCACCCGGCTCGGGGCCAGACCGCACATCTCGGTGAACGTCGAGACGCCGATGCCGAGCTGGACCGGGTCGCCGGACTCGCGGCGCTCCTTCTGCTCGGCGCGGAGAGCGTCGTAGCCGAAGCTCTCCTTGGCCATCTCGGTGGCCTTCTCGTAGTTGCCCGAGTCGTACTCCAGGCCCGCCACCGTGGTGAACGGGAACTCGGTGTTCTTGATCCAGTTCTTCTCACGGACCACGAAGGGGTCCACGCCGAGCTCGGTCGCGAGCTCGTCCATGATCCGCTCGATCCCGAAGGTGGCCTCCGGTCGGCCGGCGCCGCGGTAGGCGTCGGTCCAGGTCTTGTTGGTCAGTACCGTCTGCACCGCGAAGTGGTACGCCGGGAACTTGTAGATCGAGTTGAACATGAAGGCACCGAGCACCGGGACGCCACCGCCGATGAGGCTGACGTGCGAGCCGAGGTCGGCGATGAGCTCGACCTTGAGCCCGGTGACCGTGCCGTCCTTCTCTGCGGCCAGGGTGATGTGCTGCCACTGGTCACGACCGTGGTGGGCCGCCATCAGGGACTCCGAGCGGGTCTCGGTGTACTTCAGCGGCTTGCCGAGGCGGCGGGCCAGCACCATGGTGATGAACTCTTCGGGTGTGGTCTGCAGCTTGCCGCCGAACCCGCCACCGACGTCGGGAGCGATCACCCGGATCTTGGACTCGGGGATCCCGAGCACCGCGGCCAGCAGGAAGCGGAGGACGTGCGGGATCTGCGTCGCCGACCACATGGTGACCTGTTCGCCCGTGGGGTCGACGACCACCGAGCGGGGCTCCATGAAGGCCGGGATCAGCCGCTGCTGGCGGAAGTTGCGCTCGACCACGATGCCACTCTCGCGAGCCTTCGCGATCGCCTCGTCGGCGTCGCCGCCGGTGCCGGCCTCGGCGGAGTCGAACTTCCACAGCGCGGACTTGTTGGTGCCCAGGTCGGGGTGAGCCAGGATCTTGTCCTCGGCGGACTCCCGCAGGTCGAGGGCCGCGGGCAGCTCCTCGTAGTCGACGTCGACCAGCTCGGCGGCGTCCCGGGCCTCGGCGGGCGTGCGCGCCACGATCACGGCGACGATCTCACCGGCGAAGGTGACGCGGTCGACGGCCACCGGCGGGTGCGCCGGGGTGACCTGGTCAGGGGTGATCGGCCAGGCGTTGGGCAGCGAGCCCTGCTCCTCGGCGACGTCCTTGCCGGTGATCACGGTGACCACGTTGGGGGCGGCCTTGGCCTCGTCGACGTTGATCGCGGTGATCTTCGCGTGGGCGAAGGGGCTGCGCACCATGGCCAGGTGGAGCATCCCCGGCAGCACGATGTTGTCGGTCCAGCGGGTGCGGCCGGTGATCAGTCGCTGGTCCTCCTTGCGGCGACGCTCACGTCCGATCTCCTTGGGGGCTTCGGCCTCGGCCGGGGCGTCCTGGGTCGTCGTCATCTCAGACCTCCACTGTCTCGGTCTCGGCGATCTCCGCCGGAGCCCCGTCTTGGAGACCGTCTTGGACGGAGGTGTCCACGTCGCCGGCGGCCGCGGTCTGCACCGCGCGCACGATGTTGTGGTAGCCCGTGCAACGGCACAGGTTGCCCTCGAGACCGACGCGGATCTCCTGCTCGCTCGGGTTCGGGTTGTCGTTGAGCAGGTCGACCGACTGCATGATCATGCCCGGCGTGCAGAAGCCGCACTGGAGGGCATGGCACTCGTGGAAGGCCGCCTGGACCTTGTGCAGCTGGCCGTCGGTGGCGAGGCCCTCGAT
>JBKJON010000208.1:0-20812 GCA_046595715.1 Marmoricola sp. | reverse complement strand
GAGCAGGCCAAGCTGGCGGCGTACGCCATCACCGGGAGGCAGGGGGAGTACGCCGGTGTCCCGTGGTTCTGGTCGAACCAGGGTGAGATCAAGCTCCAGATCGCCGGGCTCTCCACGGGGCACGACCGGACGCTGCTCCGGCACGACGCCGACAAGGGGCGCTTCAGCGTCCTGTACTACCGCGGTGACCGGGTGATCGCCGCCGACTGCGTCAACTCACCCCTTGACTTCATGGCCGTCCGCGCTGCCCTCGGCAAGGGCGCCCAGATCCCGTACGACGAGGCCGCCGACACGTCTGTCTCGCTCAAGTCCGTCACCGTCGACCCGGTCGCGCTCGCGACCGCGAACTGAGGCCCTGATGCCCACGCCCCTTCCCCACGAGCACCCGATCGTCTCCACGGGTCCCGTCGACTGCACGCCGATCTCGATGACCCCTGCCAGTGGTACTGACCTTGATCCGATCTGGCGCGCAGTGTTGCCGGAGATCCGCACCCGGAGCAACGACGTGCACCTGCCCATCTCGCTGGCCTACGCCGAACGGCTGTGCAACGCACATCCACAGGCAGACCGACTGCTCGTACGGATCGCGATCCAGCTCCACGACATCGGCTGGGGTCGAGTTGACGAGAGCCGGATCATCTCCGAAGGTTTCACCGGCGACTGGCGCAAGGCGGCGATCCGCTACGAGCACGAGAAGCAGGGCTGCATCGTGGCACGTGAGGTGCTTCCGGGCCTCGGCTACGACGAAGCCTTCGTCGAGGACGTCTGCGCCATCATCGACGGCCACGACACCCGAGCCGAGGCCTACTCGCTCGAGGACGCTCTGGTGCGTGACGCCGACCGGCTCTGGCGCTTCGACCACGCAGGGATCGCGTTGGCCTCGGGCTGGTTCGCGATGGACCCTGCCACCTACTGTGACCGGCTCGCGGCCGAGATCATCCCGGAGCTGAAGACCCAGGCAGGCATCGACATCGCGAGCGCCGAGCTGGCACGGTCGAACGCGCTGCTCAAGACCGCGGTCCTCCGATGAGCGACCGGCATCCTGAGGTGCGGGTGGGCGACCTCTTCGTCGGTGGCTCCTGGGTACCGTCCTCAGGCTCTGACCGGCTCGAGATCGTGGACCCGGCGACCGAAGAGGTGTGGGGCGCCGTGCCGGAGTGCACGAGTGCAGACGTGGATGCCGCGATGCACGCGGCCGACGACGCGTTCCGCAACGGACCCTGGCCGCGGATGTCGCCCGGAGAACGGGCAGAGGTGCTGCTTCGCGTGGCCGACGCGATCGAGAAGCGTGCCGAGCCGATGTCACTGACCAACACCTGCGAGAACGGCTCCCCGATCTCGGAGACGCGCGGGGCCGCAGCCAACGCCGCCGGCATCTTCCGCTACTTCGCCGGGCTCGCCGACTGGCTGAGCGCCGAGGACGTGCGGCCCTTCCCCTCGGGGGGTGCCGAGTCCGTCGTACGACGGGACCCGGTGGGACCGTGCGTGCTGATCGCTCCGTGGAACTTTCCGATCAACCTGATGGTGATCAAGATGGCCCCGGCGTTGCTTGCCGGGTGCACCGTCGTCTGCAAGCCGGCACCCACCACGCCCCTGTCCATCCGCCAGGTCGTCGAGGCCTGCGTGGCCGCCGGAGTTCCGGACGGGGTCGTCAACCTCGTGACCGGTGGGGGAGCGGTCGGGGATCTCCTGGTGCGCCACCCACTGACCGCCAAGGTCGCCTTCACCGGCTCCACTCCCGTGGGCCGTCGGATCGCCGCCACCTGCGGTGAGCTCCTGCGCCCGGTCACCCTCGAGCTAGGAGGGAAGTCCTCGGCGATCGTGCTTCCTGACGCCGATCTCGACGAGGTGGCCGACGTCCTGCTTCGTTCGACCATGCGCAACACCGGTCAGACCTGCTACATCTCCACCCGGCTCCTGGCCCCGGCCGAGCGCTACGACGAGGTGGTCGAGATGGCCACCCGGGTGGTGTCGTCTGCGACTCAAGGTGATCCCCTCGACGAGGGCACGGTCTTCGGACCGATGGCGACGCGGGACCAGTACGACGTCGTGGCGGGCTTCCTGGGGTCAGCGGTCGCCGAAGGGGCACGAGCCACCACAGGTGGACGAGTGGTCGACGGCGTGAGCGGATGGTTCGTCGAGCCCACCGTCTACGCCGACGTCACCCCTGACATGCGCATCGCCCGTGAGGAGATCTTCGGCCCGGTGCTGTGCGTGATCCGCTATGACGGTCTCGAAGAGGCGATCGCCATCGCCAACGACACCGACTTCGGTCTCGGGGGTCTGGTCTTCTCGTCCGACCCCGTGCGCGCCGGCGAGGTGGCGCAGCGGATGGACACCGGCTCGGTCGGGATCAACTTCTTCGCCTCCAACCACGCCGCACCGTTCGGCGGACGGCATGACTCCGGGCTCGGCGTGGAGTACGGCATCGTGGTCCTGTCGGCCTACCTGACCTACAAGTCGATCCACCGACGCCCCACGACCAGCGGCGCCTGACCTCCGCCGCCAGGGGACGGCCGCAACCGTCACGGTCGGCTTCACCCTCCGTTGGTCAGGTGTCCGAGGGGTTGGCGACGGAGAGCTCGGCGAGCCTGATCAGGCAGTGTTGGCGGAGCGGTTCCGGGAACCCCTGCGCCAGCCGGTAGAACACCATGCGCCCGTCCTTGCGTCGGTTGACGAGCCCCGCGGTGCGGAGCATCCGGAGTCCGTAGCCGACCGCGTCCTCGGAGGCATCGAGCGCCAGGGCCAGGTCCCCGACGCAGAGCTCCTCGGCGGCATCCAGCGCGAACAGCAGGCGCATGCGGGTGGGATCGGCGATCAGGGTGAGCACGCTGGTGACTCGTTCGGCCTCCGACGGCCTCGGGAGGCGCTCCTTGGCGCGGTTGACTGCCCCGGGATCAACGGGGTGTGCGTGGTCGGTCATGGTCGTCCTCCAGGAAACACCCGCATGACGACACGGGTATCGGGTATGTAGCCTAGGCCCTGACCGGTGCCCAGCCAACGTCCACAGCGAAGGAGGCGGCTGGTGACTTCGCTGTTGTTCCTCCTCGTCGCCTCGCTCGGCGCGGTGGTGACCCTCCGGCTGCTGGCCCGCTGGACCACCGTGTCGGTGAGTCCCTTCGAGGTCGAGCCGTGGCTGTCGGGACATCCTCCGACCGAACACGCACTCTCGAGGTACCACGCTCGCTGGTACACGGCCAGCGTGGTGTTCCTCGCCTTCGACGTCGAGATGCTCTTCATGTATCCCTGGGCGGTCGTGGTGGGACACCTCGGGCCGGGAGCCGTGGTGGAGATGTTCGGGTTCCTGCTGGTGCTGTTGCTGGCCGTCGGATGGGCGCGCCGCGAGGGGGCGTTCCGGTGGGCCTGATCGATCTGCTGGATAGGGCGGCGAGCTCGCGCGCCCACGTCCTCGTCGTGGAGGCGCCGGGTGCGTTCCGGGAGCGGGTGGCCGTGGAGCGTGCACTCGACCAGATGGGCTGGTGCATCGCCGAGTCGGTGGCGGACGCGGACGTCCTGGTGGTCGTCGGTGAGCCCGGTGAGGCTCTCGCGGCCCTGGCCGAGCACGTGTGGGCGCAGATGTCGGAGCCACGGGCGCGGCTCCACGTGCGCGCCGAGACCGAGGTGGAGGTGCTTCTCCACCAGGCTCGTGAGCAGCTCCGTGAGGGTGCGCGGCGCCTCACCGGGCCGGAGGTACGACGCGGCTTCACCCCCTCCGCCGAGCCCATGGCGCACGACGAGGGGGACCACGACGGAGCCGGCGGGCACGACCACTCCTCGATGATGCCCCACGGGATCCCACTGGCCGAGGGGGCCGAGGACCGCGACGGACTGGAGATGGACCAGCTCCATCTGCCGCTGGGGCCGGTGCTCGCACACTGGCCCGCCGGGCTCGTCCTTCAGGTCACCCTGAACGGGGACGTCGTCGTCGAGGCTGAGGTCGAACAGCTCGCGACGTCAGGAGCCGGGTCGAGCCCCGACGACGCGAACGTGCGAGCAGCGCGCCTGCTGGACGCGGCCGGATCGGTGCTGGTCCTCGCCGGGTTGTCGACCGATGCGGCGCGAGCACGACGCCTGCGTGATCGTTGCCTCGACGGTGAGGTGGTGGTCGGCCGCGAGGTGGCCGGGCTCGGCGACCGCGTCGGTCGGCGGCGGGTGCTGCGGTGGGCTCTGGATGGACTCTCGGTCGCGGGCGGCCACAGCGGGTCCGAGGAGCTGCACGACCGGCTCGCGGGTCTGTTCGAGCGCGCGCGGGCCGAGCTCGACGGGGAGGCGCCGCCACCCGTGAGCCAGGGTGCCCAGGCGCTTCCCACGCTCGTCCGGGGGATGGAGCTGGCCACGGTCAGGCTGTGGTTGGCGGCACTGATGCCGGACCTGGCCGAGCATGAACGGTCGGAGGCGTCGGATGGTTGACTCGTTGTCCCTCGTCTACGCGGTGCCGGTGATGGTGGGCCTCGCGGCCGTCTCGCTGACGGTGGCCGGGGTGTCCGCGTCCCTCGAGGCTCGCGACCGCGGCCTGCCCGTCCGATCGGGACTGACGGTCCCGTTCCGCGAGGCGGCACGGCTGTTGCGCCAGCGCCCGCGCCGCACGGTCTCGGCCGACCGGCTGCTGTGGCGGTCGGCCTCGTCCGCCTTGGTCCCGCTGGCGATCCTGATCGTGGCGTTCGTGCCGCTGGGTGCCCATGCCTTGGTGGACCACCCCCTCGGACTGGTCTGGGTCAATGCGCTCGACGTGTTGGCGTGGGCGGTGATGTGGCTGCTCGGCTGGGGGGCGAACTCCGTGATGGGGCTGGTGGGCGGCTACCGGTTCCTCGCTCTCGCCCTGGCCTACGAGCTTCCGCTGATGTTCGCGCTCACCGCGCCGGCGATTGCGGCGGGCAGCCTCGACCTGGCCGAGATCTCCGCGGCGCAGGACGGGGTGTGGTTCGTGGTGTGGGCGCCGGTGGCCTTTGCGGCGTACTGCTGGGGCGTGCTGGGCTTCTCGGTCCGGCCACCGATGGACCCGGGTGCGGGGGCGGACATCAACGGCGGGATCCTGGCGGAGCTCGCGGGGGTGGATCGGTTGCTGGTGCTGGCCGGACGCTACGCCCTGCTGGTCGCCGGTTCGGCGGCCTCTGTTCCGCTGTTCCTGGGCGGTGGCGCGGGGCCGTTGCTCGCCGGCTGGGCGTGGGTGCTGGTCAAGACGATCGTGGTGAGCCTGCTGCTCGTGCTGGCTGGTCGACGGCTTCCGAGCCTGCGGCCCGACAAGCTCCTCGAGCTCGGCTGGGTCGTCGTGCTGCCACTCGTCGTCGCGCAGGACCTGGTCGTCGCTGTCATCGCTGTTGCCCGCAACTGAAGCTGATCTACGCACGAGAGGAGAACCGATGGACGTGTCCGTGGTCGACGCTGGGTTCTGGGTCTGTGCCCTCGTGTCCGTGGTGGCGGGCGGCCTGGTGTTCTACGTCGACTCGATGGCACGTGCGACCTATGCGTTGGCGGTGTCCTTCGTGGCCGTCGGGGTGGCGTTGTTGTTGCTGGGCCAGGCGTACATGGGCGTCATCGTGATCTTGATGATGGTCATGGAGATGGCGGTGATGGCCGTCTACATGGTCATGTTCATGGGGATGAACCCGGCGCTGATGCCGATGAGCATGGTCCACTCGCACCGCTCCTCGATCGCGGCGGCGGTCGGCACCTTCGTGCTCCTCGGTGCCGGTGCGGTGCTCGTGCCGTGGCCCACCCGCCGAGGAGCGCCCGCCGGGGACGTCACGGCTGCTCTGGGTGAGGCGATCATGGAGTCGCACATGATCGTGATGATCTCGATGGGCCCGGTGATGGTCGCCACGATCGTGGCCGGCGTGGTCCTCTCCTCGCACCGCACCCGGTACGACCGCCTCGGCGACGATCTCGACCGAGACCCGGCCGAGGACCCGCAGCCCGGGGGAGTAGGCCGATGACGCTGGAGACGGTGCTGCTCGTGGCGGCTGCGCTGATCGCGGTGGGGGTCTACGGCGCCCTTTCGCAACAGGTGGTCGTGATGGTGATGATGGGCCTGGAGCTGATGATCAACGGGGTCATCCTGGCCGCCGGCGGGCTGTGGTGGTTCCTCGCCCCCGACCCGTCCGGGCAGGTGCTGCTTCTGGTGGTCATCGCGGCGATGACCGTCGAGATGGCGATGGGGTTCGCCGTCGCCACGCTTGTCCACCGCCAGGCCGGACACGACATGACCGACATGGCCGCGGAGCTGCACCGCTGATGCTCGATCTCACTCTCGTCGCGCTCGTGGCGGTGCCTGCCGTCCTCGGTGCACTTCTGCTGGTGGTCGGAGCCGCGGCCGACCGGGTCGCTGTTCCGGTCGGTGTGGGGTCGGCCACCCTCCTGGCGGTCGCCGCTCTCGCGGTCTCCTTCCCCGCGGCATCGCGGCCCTCGGTGGCCACGCCTTTCATGGCGGGGTCTGACCTGGGTCTGCGTGTCGACGGGCTGGCCGCGCTGGTGCTGCCGACAGTCGCCGTCGTGTCGGCACTGGTGCTGCTGGCGGCGACCGGCACTCCGGAGCTGCGCACGGCGCGGTTCCACGGGTTGATGCTCCTCTTCGTGGCAGCTGCCCTGATGACGGTGCTGGCCACCACCCTGCCCACGCTGTTGCTGTCGTGGGAGGTGATGGGGGCGACGTCGTACGCGCTGATCGGCTACCACTGGCGCGAGCGGGAGGCGGTCAGCTCGGGCTCGACGGCATTCCTGACGACCCGGACCGCGGACGTCGGTCTCTACGTGGCGGCCGGCGCCGCGTTGGCGGGGGGAGCGGGGCTCGGCCTTTCGTCCCTTCCCGGGGCCTCCGAGGGGTGGCGCGATGTCGTGGCCGCGGGGTTGCTGGTGGCGGGGCTCGGGAAGGCGGCCCAGCTGCCGTTCTCGTTCTGGCTGTCGCGGGCCATGCAGGGCCCCAGCCCGGTGAGCGCACTCCTGCACTCGGCGGCGATGGTCGCCATGGGCGGCTACCTGCTGCTGCGGGTCTCCCCAGCCCTGGCGGCGACGGGGTGGGCCGACACCGCGGCGGCGTGGGCCGGTGCCGCCACCGCCGTCCTGCTCGGTCTGGTCGCGCTCGCCCAGAGTGACCTCAAGCAGCTCCTCGCCGCCTCCACCGCGGCCCAGCTCGGCTTCGTCGTCCTGGCGGCCGGGGTCGGTGCCACCGCAGGCGGCGCCACCCATCTGGTCGCCCACGCGGCAGTCAAGGCCGGCCTGTTCCTCGCCGCCGGCATCTGGCTAGAGGCGCTCGGCACCAGACGTCTCGCCTCGCTCACCGGGGCAGCCCGCCTCTGGCCCGTGGTCGGGGCATGCGCCACGGCGGGCCTGCTCTCCCTGGCAGGACTCCCGCCGTTGGCCCTGTGGGCGACCAAGGACGCCGTGCTCGCCACAGCGGCCGAGCAGTCAGCGGCGCTCTACGTGGCCGGGCTGCTCGGTGCAGCGCTGTCGGCCGCGTACGCCACCAAGGCGCTGGTCGTGCTGACCCGCCGCCCTTCCGAGGACGCGGAGTCGGGTTGGGACGAGGAGCGCGAGGGCACCCGGACGGTCCCGAAGACCTCGTGGCTCCCGATCCTCCCGCTGGCGTTGGGAGCCGTCGTCCTTGGTGTGCTTGCGCTGCCGCCGCTCTTCGACGGAGTGCACGACATGGTCGTCGGCACCGTCGCCCCCGAGCCCGGTTTCGCCGGGCTGCTGACCTCGGCCCTGATCGCGTCCGCCGTGCTCGCACTGACGGTGATGTCGATGCGGACCGCTCGCAGCCGGCGGTTCACCTGGCCCCGAGCGCTCACGAGCTGGCTGTTCCTCGAGGCCTGGGCGCACCGCGTCGTCGTCCGGCCCGTGGAACGGCTGGCCCACCGGTTGGCCCACCTCGACGACGCCGTGCTGGACCGCGGCGTCGAGGCGACCGCGCGTGGGACGGTGCGGCTGACCCGTATCGCAGCGGTCATCGACGACCGCGCCATCGACGGTGGTGTCGCTGCGGTCGTGTCCGCGGTTCGAAGGCTCGGAGGCCTGGCCCGTAGACCGCAGACCGGGCAGCTCCACCAGTACTACCTCCAAGCGTTGGTCGTGCTGGCCCTCGTCCTCGTCGTCGTCGTCCTCGTGAGGTGAACGTGCTCTCCGTCCTGGTCTTCCTTCCACTCCTGGCGGCCGCCGGGCTGCTGGTCCCGCGCATCGGCGACCGGTCTGCGCGGAGCGTCTTCGTCGTGATCACGGCGGTCGAGGTCCTGCTCGCGGGCGTGGCCTGGGCGAGGTACGAGACCCCGGCCCAAGGTGCGTTGGTGCTGGAGGAGCAGGCCCGGTGGATTCCGGGGGTGGGAGCGAGCTACCACGTCGGCGTCGACGGTCTCTCCCTACCTCTGGTGATGATGACCACGCTCGTCTTCCTGGCGTGCGCAGTCTTCGCGGTCCGCGAGCAGCGACGACCCCGGTTGCAGGCGGCGCTGTTCCTGTTCCTCGAGACGACGTGCCTGGGGCTGTTCGTCTCCGCCGACCTGATCCTGTTCTTCGTCTTCTTCGACCTCTCCATCGTGGCGATGTACTTCTCCATCAGTGGATGGGGCCACGGCAACGCCGCCCGGTCGGCGCTGAAGTTCTTCCTCTACACCTTCCTCGGTTCGCTGGCACTGCTGCTGGGCTTCGTGGGCCTGTACGTCGCCTCCGACCCGCACACCTTCGACATGGTCGAGCTCGCGGCGCACCCGCCTCTGCAGGGTCACGGTCTCGCGGGTGGTGTGGTGCTGGCGGCGCTGCTGCTGGGCCTGGCCGTGAAGACCCCGACCTTTCCGTTCCACACCTGGCTGCCCCCGGCGCACAGTGACGCCCCGGCGATCGGTTCCGCCGTCCTGGCCGGCGTTCTGCTGAAGATGGGCACCTACGGCTTCGTCCGGGTCGCGATGCCGATGCTGCCCGACGCCTGGCGGGCCTGGGCGTGGGTCGTGATAGCGGTCGGGATCGTGTCGGTTCTCTGGGGAGCGCTCGTGGCCCTCGCGCAGACCGACCTGAAACGGATGATCGCCTACACCTCGGTCAACCACATGGGCTACGTCGTACTCGCTGTCGGCGCCGCCGGGGTGCTGGCGGACGGTGCGGACCAGGCACGCCAGGTAGCGGTCACCGGCGCGGTCACCCAGATGGTCAGTCACGGACTGCTCACCGCTGCCCTCTTCCTGCTGGCCGGAACCATGTTCGAGCGGACGGGGAGCTATCACCTCGACGGGTACGGAGGGCTCGCCTCGACGGCCCCGCGCTACGCCACGTTGTTCACCGTCGCCGCGTTCGGTTCGCTGGGCCTCCCGGCGTTGTCCGGGTTCATCGCCGAGTTCCAGATCTTCGCCGGAAGCATCGCCACGGCTCCCGTCACGGCGGTGGCCGTGCTCGGGATACTCATCACGGCTGCACTTTTCCTGCGTGCGCTGCAGAAGGTGTTCACCGGCCCGACCGCCGGCCTCTCGGTGGGTTTCACCGACGTCGCTGCCCGGGAGTGGGCGCCGGTCGCGCTGCTGCTCGTGGTGTCGGTGTTCATCGGGGTGCTGCCGCGCACGCTGCTGGACGTGATCGAGCCGGCTGCCGCGATGCTCACCGCCCTCGTGGGACGGTGATCGGACGCGATGGGTGCTGACCTGGTCTCGCTCCTGCCGGAAGCGCTGCTCTTCGTGGGCGGGATGGTCACGCTGGTCGGCGGTTCGTTCACGCCGCGGACCCGTCAGCGGCGGCTTCGACTGGTCGCCGGGGCAGCCACCGCGGTCAGCCTGGTCGCGGCCCTGGTGGCCTGGGCCGGCAACGACCGCACGCTCTTCACCGGGACGTTCATCGTCGATGCCTCAACCGGGGCGGCCCGGGTCACGGTGACGGTCTCACTTCTGCTGATCCTGCTCATCGCCTCGGGAGAGATCCGTGACCACCCCCGGGAGAGCGAGACCTACAGCCTGCTCCTCTTCGGTGCGACCGGAGCACTCCTGCTCGCAGGAAGCAACGATCTGGCCGTGCTGGTCGTCGCATTCCTGCTCTCGAGCATCCCGCTCTACGGGCTCGTCGGGATCATCGCCCGGCCGAGCTCGCCGGAGGCGGCCCTGAAGACCTACCTGTTCGGTGCGCTGTTCGGCATCCTGCTGATGCTCGGGGCCGTCCTGCTCTTCTCGCTCGCGGGTGGCGCTGGTTACGCGGTGCTCGGAGTCCAGCTGCGCGGAACCCCGTCCGCGGCCCTGAGCGCTGGGGGAGTCCTGGTGTTGATGGGCCTGCTCTTCAAGGCAGGCGGTGTGCCGGGCCACTTCTGGGTGCCGGATGCCACCCAGGGCGCTTCCGTGACCGCTGCGGCTTTCCTGACCACCGTCCCGAAGATCGGGGCCCTGGTCGCGATCACCAGACTGGTCGACGTCCTGCCGGGGGACCTGCGCTGGGCCAGTGTGCTCGGGGTCCTCGCGGTCGTCAGCATGACCATCGGCAACCTCGCCGCGCTCGCGCAGAGCGACGTACGCCGACTCCTCGGCTGGTCCACGGTCAGCCAGGTGGGCTATCTGCTCGCCGCGGCGGCCGTGGCCCGGCTCAGCGACCTGGGCGAACCTGCCCTGCTCTTCTTCATCGCCGGCTACGCACTCACGAACCTCGCCGCCTTCGCGGTCGCCGCCGCGGAACCCGAACGCCGCTCGCTCGAGCAGTGGGCGGGATTCGCCGCGTCGAGGCCCGGCCTCGCAGCGGCCCTCGTCGTGGCTCTGCTCGGGCTCGTCGGGACACCACCGACCGCGGTCTTCGTCGGCAAGCTCACCACGATGGGCGCGACCTGGGACGCGGGCCTCGCCTGGCTCGCAGTCGCACTGGCCCTCAACACGGTGGTCAGTCTCTACTACTACCTGCGCTGGATCCGGGCAGCTCTTCGTCCGGCTGCTCACGGTGTCGTGGTCGTTGAGACCGGGAGCGGTGAGGGCGGCGCCCGGGCGGCCGCCTTCGTGGCAGCAGCGGCCACCATCGTGATGGGGCTGGCCGCTGGGCCGATCTGGCTCCTTCTCGACTGATGACGTCCAGACCTGGCTGTGTCCGACGACACCGGAAGGTCAGGGCCGGTAGTTCAGGGCGATCATCATCCCGGCTTCGCCGTGGTAGGCGTTGTGGCAGTGCGTCATCCAGGACCCGGGGTTGTCGGCCTGCAGGTCGACCGACAGCGATGACATCGGCTTGACGAGCACGGTGTCCTTCCGCAGGCCGTTGCGCAGGGCGAAGGTGTGGCCGTGAACGTGCATGGGGTGGGTCATCTGCGTCATGTTCATCAGCTGCAGGCGGACCCGGTCACCCTGGTCGATCGTGATCGGGTCGTTCTTCCCGTAGCGATCCCCGTTGATGGCCCATCGGTAGGGCGTCATCTGTCCGCTCAGGTGCACCATCTCGACAGCATCGGGATCCCGGGAGGGCAGTCGGGAGGCCTCGGCCGGCTGGAGGTCCGCGGCCTCGAGGATCGCTCCGTCGAGCTCCGCCGGGTGGACGGCCGGGCCCGGTGCGCTGCCGGCGCCGGTGCGGATGAGGGCCAGGGCCTGGCCCTGTTTTCCGTACGGCGTGGCGACGAGGGGGAAGACGCCGTCCTCGAGGGTCACGATGGCGTCGTAGCGTTCGCCCATGCCGATGTAGAGGGCGTCGGTCTCACGAGGCTGGACGGCGAAGCCGTCGGTGTGGGTGATGGTGAGCCGGTGTCCGCCGAGGGCGACGGTGAACAGGGTGTCGGAGCCGGCGTTGATGAGGCGTAGCCGGACGCGCTGGCCGGGCCTGCCGCGGCAGACGTCGGGAGCAGTCGGGACCCGACCGTTCAGCAGGTAGTGGGGATAGACGACGTCGCCCGCGTCCCCGAACGGCGATGTCCCGCCGCCGCTCATGTCCATGTCCATGCCGTCCATGCCGCCTGAGCCCGTGCCATGGGCGGCGGTGAGTTCGGCCAGCACGTCGTCGGGGGTCCGTCCGGTGCCGTCGACCCAGTCGTCGAGAACGACGACCCACTCCAGGTCGTAGTCGCCGGGCTCGTGTGGGTCGTCGATGATCAGTGGGGCGTAGAGACCTCGGTCGAGCTGTAGTCCGACGTGCGGGTGGTAGAAGTACGTGCCCGGTTCAGACGCGGTGAACTCGTAGAGGAACGAGTCGCCGGTCGCGATCGTCTTCTGGGTCAGGCCGGGCACGCCGTCAGCCTCGTTGCGCAGTGCGATGCCGTGCCAGTGCACGGTGGTGTCCGCAGGAAGCTGGTTGTCCACCCTGATGCTGAGCATGTCGCCGGCGGTGGCGCGGATCAGCGGCCCAGGTGCACTGTCGCCGAAGGCCCAGGTGTCGACCCGGGTGCCACCCAGGTCCAGGGTCGTCGGCTTGGCTGTCAAGGTGTGCTCGACCACCCGCTGTCCCGCAGTCGGGGACAGTCGCGTGGGGGACCCGAAGGCCGGGGTTGCCCGGCTACCGGAAGGCGTCGAGCAGGCCCCCAGCGCGCCGGCGGCGGTGACGGCCAGTCCGCCGAGCAGCAGGCTGCGGCGCGAGAAGTCAGGCATCGTTCCTCCTTCAGGTCGAGGGTCGAGACAAAGGGCCGCCGGGGGCGGCCCTCATGAGCCTGCAGGGCCCGTGGAGAGATCTGGCGTGGGTTCGATGAAGGTTTGACGAAGATGGTCAGTCGCCGGCTGGTGGGACTCAGACCGCCGGTAGCCGGACGGTGAGCTCAGCACCGAGGCCGGGCCCACCGCTGGAGGCGGCGATCTCTCCGCCGTGGGCCCTGACGAGAGCCTTGGCGATGCTGAGTCCGATCCCGGAGCCCCCGTGTGCGCGAGTACGTGCGTCGTCGGCGCGATAGAAGCGGTCGAAGACATGGTTCAGGTGTTCGGGTGCGATGCCGTCGCCGGTGTCAGCCACGGAGTACTCGACCCAGGGCCCGCGAAGTGAGCAGGCGATCCGGACGGTGCCGCCCGCGGGAGTATGACGAAAGGCGTTGTCGAGCAGATTGGTGAGTACCTGGCCGATGCGGTCGGCGTCGACCACGATCCGGGCGTCGGTCTGCAGATCAGTCTCGAAGGTGATGCCCGCAGCGGCGAAGCGGCCATCGGCCGCGCGGGCGGCAGCGCTCACGAGGGCCGATGCGCTGATCATCTCTCGCTCGATCTCCAGAGTCCCCTCCTCCGCACGGGAGACCGCTGAGATGTCCTCGGCCAGCCGCCTCAGCCGCTGCGTGCTCAACCGGATCACGCTCAGCGTGTCGTCGTCGAGAGTGCGCACACCGTCCTCGATCGCCTCGAGGTGCGCGTCGACAGTGGCCAGCGGGGTCCGCATCTCGTGGGCCAGGTCGGCCAACATCCGACGCCGGGTGGTCTCGGTGGCCTCCAGGCGCCGCGCAAGGGTGTTGCTCGTCGCAGCCAGGACCGCGAACTCCCGGCCGAGTCCTGGGTCGTTGACGTGGGCGTCGTACTGTCCGGCGGCCACGTGCTCGGCCGCCGTGGCCAGCTGCGCGACGGAACGCTGCACCTGGCGCGAGAAGTACCACGTCACGACCAGAGCGGTGATGGTCGCAGCGAGCAGGGCGATCGAGATCGAGATGGCGAGCGAGGAGTTGAAAGCCCGCTCGACGTGACCTGCCTCGGTGGAGGTGTGCGAGACACCCGCGCGCTGGAGGTGGTCGCGGAAGATTGCGGGGCCGACGATCGCGGCCACTACCCAGGTCGTCGCGGCGCCGGCGAGCAGGACCAGGGCCTGGGCGCCGAGGAGCCGCGCCCCGAAACCGGACCGACGACGTTTCTGGCCGTTCATTCGCCCGCACCCATCCGGTAGCCGACCCCGCGGACGGTGCGCACGTAGCGGCTGTCGGCGGCGTCGTCGTGCAGCTTGCGACGTAGATGCCCGATGTGGACGTCGACCAGGTGCTCGTCGCCCACCCAGGCTGGTCCCCACACCTGGTCGATGAGCTGACGTCGGGTGAAGACGATCCTCGGGCGCTCCGACAGCGCGGCCAACAGGTCGAACTCGGTACGGGTCAGCGCCACGGGCTCGCCATCGAGCCAGACGTCATGACCGGCACGGTCGATGCTGAGCGTGCCGAAGGTGTCGGGCCGCGAACTCGCCGCCCCCTCGTGGACGAGCGGGCGTGGACGGCGCAACATCGCCTGCACACGGGCCATCAGCTCGCGGGGGCTGAACGGCTTGGTGAGGTAGTCGTCGGCGCCCACAGAGAGGCCGATGAGGGTGTCCACCTCAACGCTACGGGCGGTCAGCATGACCACATAGGCATCGGAGAAGGTGCGCAGCTGCCGGCAGACCTCGATGCCATCCAGACCAGGTAGACCGAGGTCCAGGACGACGACATCAGGATCGACTTCCCGCGCGAGATCAACTGCCCGCAGCCCGTCACCCGTCGAGGACGCGTCGAACCCGTCGCGTTCGAAGTAGCTGACGAGCAACCCGGCCAACGCTGTCTCGTCCTCCACGATCAGGGCACGCATCCCCGACCGTGGCTTCTGGGGAGCGGCCGCCGCTCCGGCAGCTCCGAGCCCGGGCGGGGAACCGGAGCGCGCAGAAGACATGGCCTTTATGGTGCCAGCCCGGACCGCTGAGAAGACGCAGACAGTGAATCGGTGGGGACTTCTTCAACGAACCTTCACACGACCGCGACCAGACGTGCGGGGTGCTCGCGTCATGATGGAGGGACAAGCCGAGTTGAGGAGTTGTTCACGATGATGGACTGGTATGGGAACGGCATGGGCACCGGAGGTTGGGTCGCCATGATCGCGATGATGATGATCTTCTGGGGGCTGGTCATTCTCGCGGGTGTGTTGATCTTCCGCGGCAGCAGCCATCGTCGCAGTGACGCCGGCACGCAACACCGGGGCGCGCTCGAGATCCTCGATGACCGTTTCGCGCGGGGCGAGGTCGACGCCGAGGAGTACGAAGCGCGTAAGTCCGCTCTGCGGGGAAGCACACGCTGACCGCGACCGACCTCGACACGATGGCATGGCCGTCGTGAAGCATCGGGTTCCCACGACTGCCAAGGAGTACAGCTCGACATGCTCGAACAGAACAGTCAACTCATCCGACTGGGTGTCGGAGGACTCGGGGGCGGCGTCGGGATCGCTGGCTACAAGTCCTGGATCATCGCGTTCGTGATCCTGCTGGTCCTGGCCTGGCTGGCCTGGTGGACGATGCGCCCGGCACGACGAGCGAGGCGAGCCCAGGACACCGTCGGTGCCCGCCGGACTGATCCCGCACCACCAGCGAGCGGTGCCGAGCAGCGGGAGCAGTGAACCGCATCGAGGTCGAAGCTGACGGCAAGCTGTGACGGGTGGCGGTCCTACTTCCCCTTGCTGCCGTGACGCCCCTTGCCGGGTTCCTTGGCCTTCTTGACCGGCTTGGCCTTCTTGACCGGCTTGGCCTTCTTGACAGGTGTGGCCTTCCTGGCTTTGCCCTGTGCTGTCGTGGAGGGGGCGCTGACCTTCGTTTGCTCGCCGGCGCTGCTCCGGGCCGATGAGCGAGGCTTCGTGGCGACGATCGCCGAACGCGTCGTTGGTGCGGCGGGGGAGATGTCCGCGGCGGGGGTTGCATCGACCGACGGGGCCCGGCTGGGAGATGCAGGTTTCTCGGGCTGTGACGTCGAACCGGTCGCAGGGGTAGGTGACGCGTCGTGCAGGGTGGGGATCAGGGCGATAACGGCGGCCGCGGCAGCCACCCAGCCGGCGATCGCGAGGACCGGCGTCCGTCGTCGTCGATCTTCGGCGCTGACGTGGGGGAGCGCCTCGGACCGTTGTTCTGGGGGGTGAGCGACGGCTGCCGACTGAGCGAACCCAGCCGACTCATGCGGAGCCGTCGCGACCTCGAGCGAACCGATCGGCGTGTCTCCGAGCGATGCCCCATCGCCGAGTGCCTGCGCAGTCTCGGCGGCGCCCGGACGCAGTGCGGGGTCGGTCTGGGTGAGGGCCGTGACCGTTCGAGCAAGACCCGACGGGAGGTCCGCGGGAAGTCGCGGACTTCGATGGAGGCGCGCGACAGCGGCCTCCACGGGGGTGCCGGCGTACTCGCGGTGGCCTGTGCACGCCTCGAGGAGGACCAGGCCCAGGGCGTAGAGGTCCACCGCGGGAGTGATCTCCGCCCCGTACACCTGCTCCGGTGCCAGGTAGCTGGCGGTGCCGATGGTGAAACCGGTCTGGGTGTGGTGGGTGGTGCCGTCGAGGAGACGGGAGATGCCGAAGTCTGTCAGCAGCGCCCGGTCCCCGGCACCGAGGAGGACGTTGCCGGGCTTGACGTCACGATGGACGATCCCGGCCGCGTGGCAGTGCGCCAGAGCGGCGGCGATCTGGCCACCGATGTGCGCGACGCGCTGCGGCGACAGGCCCGCACCGGTGTGGGTGAGCGCGACCGAGAGGCTGGTGCCGACCACGAGCTCCAGGACCAGGAACGGGTGTTCGTCGCTGATGCCTGCATCGAGGATGGTGACCAGGTTCGGGTGGTTCAGGCGCGCCAGCGTCTGTGCCTCAGCGACGAAGCGGGCACGGTCCGAGGGGTCCGGGGTCCGGTCGCGCAACAGCTTCACGGCTACATTGCGACCCAAAGTCTGGTCGTGGGCCTGGTAGACGTCCGCCATGCCACCGCGTCCCAGCAGCGCGCCCAGCACGTATCGGCCCCCAGGCCCAACGGCCCGTCGGTCGGTGGCCTCAGCGCCGCCCTCGTCTCCCGTTGGGTCTGGTCGCTCGTCGGGTGTGGGCGTCACGTTCTCACTCATCGTCCTTGTGCGGATCCTGACCAGGCTCGTGCCGTTGGTCCAGGAATCTTCCGCTGATGCTTGTACCCCTTCTGCAGCGGTCGACTCCTGGGAGTGTCATCCGGGACGCTCTTCTCGCTGGCTCCCGGGTGGTCTGTCGGGCTGATGCTCGAGCCGGGCAACCACGGTGCAGACAGGATGAAGTCATGAGAGCACTCACGGTCGTCCCTGGTCGCAAGGACTCACTCTCCCTCGACGAGGTGGACCAGCCGACCCCTCGCCAAGGAGCGATCCTCGTCGACGGATTGGCGGTCGGCGTGTGCGGGACCGATCGGGAGATCGTTGCGGGTGACTACGGCTGGTCTCCTGAGGGCGAGGAGCGCCTGGTCATCGGGCACGAGTCGCTCGGGAGGGTGCGCGAGGCGCCAGCGTCGTCCGGCTTCGCCGTGGGCGACCTGATCGTCGGGGTGGTCCGTCGTCCTGACCCGGTGCCGTGCGGGGCCTGCGCCCGAGGGCTGTTCGACATGTGTCGCAATGGTCGCTACACCGAGCGGGGGATCAAGGAGATCCACGGCTACGCGAGTGAGCTGTGGCGGGTCGAGGCCGAGTACGCCGTGAAGCTCGACCCTGCCCTCGACCGGGTCGGGGTCCTGATGGAGCCCACCACGGTGGTCACCAAGGCCTGGGAGCAGGTGGAGAAGGTCGGAGCACGGTCCTGGTTCGAGCCCAGGACCGTCCTGGTCACAGGTGCTGGTCCCATCGGTCTGCTGGCCGCGATGCTCGGGGTCCAGCGCGGCCTCGAGGTGCATGTGCTCGACCAGGTCACCACCGGGCCCAAGCCCGACCTGGTCGCGGATCTCGGCGCGACCTACCACCACGGCGGGATCGAGGACGCTGCGTCAGCGGTCGACCCGGACATCCTCATCGAGGCGACCGGGGTGGGTGGGCTCGTGTTCGGTGCCATGCGGGCCACCACCTCCTACGGCGTCGTGTGCCTGACCGGCGTCTCGCCCAAGGGGCGAAGCCTGAGCGTCGAGGCCGGGAGCATCAACAGGGAGATCGTTCTCGAGAACGACGCAGTCATCGGATCGGTCAACGCCAACCTGAGCCACTACCGCGACGCAGCCGCGTCCCTCGCCCGGGCCGACGCGACGTGGTTGGAGCGACTCGTGTCGCGCCGCGTCCCGTTGACGCAATTCGCGGACGCCTTCACCGCACAGGAGGACGACGTGAAGGTCGTCATCGCGCTCGGTGACCCGAAGGTGTCCGCGGCTGATCGTGGACAGTCCTAACCCGTCGTGGCACCCAGGCTCAGCCCAGCTTGTCGAGCCCGATGGCCAGGACGAGTCCGAGCGCGGTGGCGATCCCGGCGATGTAGCTGTCCTCCTTGAAGGCTTTGGGGAACACTTCGGTGGCAAGGGACGCCGCGACGGCGCCGCCCGCTACGCACCTGATCAATCCGAGCGCGGCTTCGGGTACGCCGGCGAACAGTAGGTTGCCGGCCAGCGCCGCGGCTGAGAGCAGCGCGGCCGTTGCGGTCCACAGCCCCAGGACCTTGAGCTTGGAGCGCCCCTCGGCCATCTGCTGGGCACCCCCGGCGGCCTCGGGCAGGTTGGAGAGGAAGATCGAACCGGACAGCGAGGCCACCTGGAGTGGTCCGGCGCCGATCAACGCGACCCCGAGGGCCAGATTCTCCGGGATGCCGTCCAAGGTGATGGCGGCGAGGAGCCCTCCGCCGCTGTCCGATCCGAATCGCTGCTTGACGAATCGGTCGAGCCCCGAGAAGGCTCCGGCGCCGGCCAGGACGCAGGCACCGACCGCCCACAGAGGTGCGACCTCGGTAGCAGGATCGATGAGCTCGAGGACGGCTGACACCATCAGGGCCCCGCCTGCGAGGGCAACGATGAAACCCTCGAGTCCGGCAGGCAGCCTGCCGTAGATGCCCCAGGCGGCACCGGCGACGAGCGCGGCGGAGACCACCACGACCACCACAATGGTCAGCAGCACGATGCTCCTACCTCCGAACGGCCGGACTCACGGTCAGCGCCGCGAGCCAAGCGCAACCGGGTCAGGGTGTCGGCCAGAACCTGAGCACCACCGGTCACCTCGAGGAGTCGGCCGAGCATCACTCCGAAGCCCACCAGGAGCGCCACTGACCCAAGGGTGCTTCCGAAGCCCGAGAGCAGCGCCGTGGGCACGTCGGCCACCGGAATGCCGGCGGCAACAGCAGTCACCACGCCGACCAGCACCGGCGCGATGAAGGCGTGCAGCCGCACGCGGATGATCAGAAACAGCAGCAGGGCGACTGCCGCCGCTGCGATGAGCAGCAGCAGGGCGGTGCCGTGCGCGGGAGTGTTGGGATCCACAGGTCCTCCAGCTCTCGAGATCGTGACGGTCACCGTGGGTCGTGCAGCTCACACCATGCACGAAAGGCAAGGCCGTTTGGCAGCACTCCCAGTGGGTGTCGCGTTACCGTGCCTGTTGCTGGTCGCTCAGGCGGGCCTGCCGCGTCGCTCCAGCGTCAAGACCGCCCCGAGGAGCGCGACGGCGCCGGAGGTGACCTCACCGACAGCTATCGCCGTGCTGTCATGGCGCATCACCGAGCCGAACACCAACAGCGCACAGCCACCGGCGGCGATCACCAGGGTCGCCCATTGGCGCGGTCCGGCCAGCATCAACCGCAGGGCGGTGAGAGCCAGCACGATGGCGATGCCGAGGTCACGCAGGGCGTTGTGCTGGCCGGTGGCCGATGTCGGTTAGTCCGACCACTGGGCCACCAGCAACCAGACGCAGAAGGTGAGGATCAGGCGGTCCCGATCGGGATCAGGTGGGGCGCCGGTGTGTCCTGCGACGCCACCAAGAGGCGTTCGCGAGTCTCGTCCATCTCCCGCGAACGGCTCTCGGCGGCCTGGCTGCGTGGGCGCGGTGCGACCACGGCGTGCGCGTTCCCTGCACGGACATCGGCGATGTCCTGTCTGAGGGGCGCACGGAGTGGGAGTCATGGGTGATTCCGCCGTACACGGCCACGATGCCGCCGACCACCAGGCCGGCCAGGCCGACGAGGATCACGGACAGGGAGGTGAGCACCAGGCCGAGGGCCACGAGTGCGGAGCCGCACAGAAGCAGGGCCAGACCTGACCACACCCATCGCGGCCGCACCAGGTGCCGGGAACCGGCTTCGCCGCTGCACGGGTTCATGCGGTGCCTGCGTCGCTCATTCTTGGGCGGTACCCCATCGAGAGGGACCGAATCCAGCTGATTGCCGTGCTGCGGTGCAGTGGGAAGGCAGCCAGGTGGGCAGGGGGTCTGCCCTCACCGTGGACGGTGGCACGTTCCCAGCGGTCAGCCCTGGGCGAGCACGGCTCGGGCAGACTCCAGCCGCGCGATGGGGATGCGGTACGGGGAGCAGGAGACGTAGTCCAGCCCGGCGGACTCGAAGAAGTGGATCGAGTCCGGGTCTCCGCCGTGCTCACCGCAGACTCCGACGTGCAGGTCGGGCTTCACCTCGCGGCCCTTGAGGACCGCTGTGGTGATCAGGGACCCGACGCCTTCGGTGTCCAGTGACTCGAACGGTGACACGGACAGGACTCCCTGGGCGAGGTACGCCGGAAAGAAGGAAGCCTCGACGTCGTCCCTCGAGAAGCCCCAGGTCATCTGCGTGAGGTCGTTGGTCCCGAAGGAGAAGAAGTCCGCCTCGGCTGCGATCCGTTCTGCAGTGAGCGCAGCACGCGGCACCTCGATCATCGTCCCGACGCTGTGGGGTACGGCGAACCCGCGATCGGACTCGACCTGCGCGGCCACCTTCGTCAGGCTGCGTCGTACGAGGGTCAGCTCACCGACCGTCGAGACCAGTGGAACCATGATCTCCACGTGCGGATCGCCACCGGCCTCGATCCTGTCGGCGGCGGCCTCGAGGACGGCGCGCGCCTGCATCGCCACCAGTCCGGGCACGACCACGCCGAGGCGCACGCCGCGCAACCCCAGCATGGGGTTCTGCTCGTGGGCGGCACGCACCGCCGCGAGCAACCGGTTCCTGGTGGGGTCGTCCTGCCCGCGCTCCTCCTCAAGGGCGACTTCGACCGACAGCTTCGTCAGGTCGGGCAGGAACTCGTGGAGCGGGGG